>JBCQUZ010000190.1:0-2800 GCA_047173645.1 Rikenellaceae bacterium | reverse complement strand
AATGGATTGAAAATAAGCTAAATAATCGACCTCGTAAAAGGCTCGGATACCTCACACCAAATGAAAAATTTAAACAAATATTAACTATGAATTCAGTTGCATTTGCAGGTTGAATTCAGCAATTACTTTATTCAACCTCTCAAGAGAATTCCCCATTTCTGTCATCATATCTATTGCGTTCTGCTCATCGAACAATCCTCGTTTACCTGTACTCTTAAAAATCATAGTAGTTGTGTTTTATATTACACTATAAAGATAGTGATAATTTATTGAATATCAAAACTTTAATTTTTAGAAGTCCCCTAGAGATTGATTTCAGCATTTTTTATTAACTTTGCTGATCGATTGATACAATAAAGATGATGAGGCAAACGCCATTTCACATATACGCCAAAGCAAGAGAACTTGCAGGATACATTTCGGAGGAGGGGAAACTTCTTCCTGTTTTTGCATCATCTAATATCAACATATATCCATATCAGATTGCAGCTGTTCTCTTTGCGTTGCGTTCGCCATACCTCAAGGGGGTGATATTGGCTGACGAGGGTTCGTTGGGTAAGACCTATGAGGCTCTACTCATATCTGCTCAAAGGTGGTATGAGGGTCGAGATAAACAACTCATCGTGTTGCCGACCAACCTTGTGCAGCAGTGGGTGAAGAAGATTGAGGAGGGATTTACGCTCCCCTGTGTGTTGATCGATACCGATGAGCGACTTCGTGAATACTCCGACAACCCTTTTGACCAGAGCGCAATCGTCATTACTACATACGATTTTGCAGTTGCTAAGGCGGAGCTGATCGAGAGTATTAAGTGGGACTTGGTAATCTTTGATGAGGCGAGCATTTTTGCAAAGAGCTACACTGGTGACAACAAAACATCGACCACACTCAAACAAGCGACTGAGGAAGCATTTAGAGTTCTACTCACACCAACTCCCATCACAATGAGTATAATGGATGTGTATGGTCTGTTGTGGTTCATCGACGAGACGATACTTCCCGATGAAAAGGAGTTCTATAATCGTTATTTCCGTAAGCCTGAGAACTATCACGAACTCACGAGCTGGGTGTCGAACTACTGCTTCAGAACTCTGAAGAGTCAAGTTTCGGAGTATGTAAACTTCTCTTCTCGTGTGCCATATACGATTAGCTATGACCTCTCAAAGGAGGAGCTGGAGCTATACTCGAAACTTAACACGTACCTCGATAGGGAGACAAAGTTGGCATATCCAAAGCTGGAGAAGTACGACCTTACTTTGATGTATCATCATACGCTTTCGTCATCGGCTGAGGCTCTATGTCGCACGTTGGAGGGTGCAATAGGTCGTATACCAGATGGAGAGGAGAGAGACAATCTAAAAGAGATAGTCTTATGTTGTGAGAAGTTGGTTGTTAGTAGTAAAATGCGCAAACTATTAGAGGTGCTAAAGGCTGTATTTCAGCGGTTAAAAGCCAATAAATACCAGCAGAAAACCATAATCTTCACCGACAATAAGACAACACAAAGTCGCCTACACAGACTACTCATCGAGGGTGGCTATGGCGCAATAACATATAGCGGAAATAATAGCCGAGACTACTCGATAATGGAGCAGTTTAGGTGTGATGACTCCGTGCAGATCCTTATCGCAACGGATGATGCCGCTAAGGGAATAGATATAGAGTTCTGCTCTGTGGTTGTCAATTACGACCTGCTCTACAACGCTGTGGAGTTGGAGCAACGTATTACTCGCTGCCATCGTCAAGGTCAGAAGTCCGACACTCTGGTTGTGAATCTACTATGCAAAGAGAACTTTGCCGATGTGCGCATTATGGAGCTTATCAATAAGCGAGTATTGCAGTTTGGTGGTATCTTCGGATTGTCGGATAACATCTTAGGTAACTTCAACGTCAGTATCAATGAGGTGCTGTCGCAACTGCGCCCTGCAAAGGATATTGAGATGGAATTTGCCCGAAACCTCGCCCAGCATAAGAGCGAGAATAGAGCATTGGTCGAGAGTACCGAGCAATCCATCTTTAGAACATTTACATCGGAGGTGGCACGCAAAGTTACCATCACCCCCGACTACATCGAGGATAAGATTGGAGCTATGAACGACTCGTTATGGGAGGTTGTTAGTTGGTACTTCGGAGGTATTGAGGGCTACACCATCGACCACGATGAGCGCACTATCACAGCCACTGATGGAGAGCTGCCCGAACTATTCTACTATTGGAGTGGTAGTAGAAACAGACCATACAAGAGCTTACGCAAATATGGAATGTCGCAAACGTTCAAACCACACACAGGTCGCATTACGCTCACCAGCGTATTGGGTCGCAATGTGCTGAATGAGGTGGCTTGTGCAGGCGAAGGACAAATCACTGTGGATGCCGATATAGAGCCTTGCACTATTGGCTTGTATGGTGTAAAGGTCAAGTCAAAGGGCGAATTAGAGGATAAGATCTACTACACATATATTGGTCGCACTCAATCAGGCGCAACCCTCTCCGATGCCGATTGCAGAGCGATTATGGAGCTGCCAATCAAGGAGTTTGAAGAAAAATCACAGAATGATAACCAACCAAACTATAATTCTCGTATCTTTGTAGGAGGTTACTCACGTCCAACCCCGCTCGATACTCTCATTGACAGAGAGAGTTACATCGCACGACAGCTCACCGAGAGTGAGAGCGCAGCAGCTGAGGAGGTGAGTGTAATGAAGCGCAAAACCGCCATTGCAAAGAGTGCATTGGAGCGTGAGGCGGAGAGCCTAAAGGTTGAGATAAAGCGAGCCGAAAAGGTGTTGGCTGGTGCTGT
>JBCQUZ010000189.1:0-2839 GCA_047173645.1 Rikenellaceae bacterium | reverse complement strand
AGACGTGGGGAGGTAGTGAGGAGATTGCTCGTAACATAATGGAGAAGGCAGGCTTCAACTCCTCTCTATTCTCCAACGAACCCGACCTTGCAGATCCTGAGCCATTCAACGCTAATGGAATCACCTTTGGAGATGCAGACGATGGCGGTGCAGGTGGCAACTACTCGGGTACAGGAAAGCTCTCATCAGCCGCGCCAAAGCAGGTGATAGTGAACATCACCAACCTACTCAGCTTAGAGGCGATTCAGCTATTGGAGGGTGAGAATGGCAATAATGAAAAGATACAAAACCTCAAAGAGCAGATGGCTCAGGCTCTGATTGATGTGGTGCACGAGTTCGATGCGACTTGGGGGTCATAGACCCTTTTACTATTACATATACAGCAAAAAAATATGGGACGATTACTAAGTATAGGAGCATCCACCCTCCTAAGTGGTGGAATTTTGAATAATGGTACGCTTGGGGGTTATATCGGTGAGGCAGCTCGTGTGGCGATGGGTATGGGACTTGCGGAACGTGCCGATGGTCAGGCTCTCTACTTCTCGAAAGATTCAGAGATTTTGAAGCGTGCGGCGGTGCAGTTTGGAGCGCAGTTGGCTTATGGTGCGTTGCGCTCATATCCTCGCTATATCAAATATTGGGAGCAACAACAGCGTGATAAGTACCTCAAAACACAATCGCAGAGCTCTATTGCAAATGAGACTGGGCAGTATTTCAAGCTCATATCAGAGCAACAGGCGGTAGCAAAGAAGAAGAACTACACAGACACCATCGTTGGAAATGTCGTAGCTGACTATTTAGAGCTAACCATCGCAAAGGAGGGCAACTACTACGATTCAAAGGAGGCGAAGGTAAAGCCAAATAGTGAATATGGCGAGGTGCTATTTGTGGATCTGCAACCAGCGGTGCAGGTGTCGAGCAAAAATAATGTGCTACTCACTCAGGTGCAGGGGCGAGACTTCTCACGCAAGGAGTTTATATCTGGTGGTGATTACGAAATCTCAATCAGCGGCAAGATCACAAGCAAATATCCCGATGTTTATCCCGATGCTGAGGTCTCAAAGTTCCTAAAACTTATGCAATTTAAGGGCGTGATTGATTGTGACAATACTATCCTCAGACAGTTTAATATTGAGCGTTTGATAGTGTTGAACTACTCACTTCCAGCACCAACTCATCGCAATATACAGCCCTACACACTTAGTTGTGTAGCTGTTGAACCATCAGAGGCTATAGAGCTAAAGATTGCAGAGCAGGATAAGGTTGATGAGGCATTAGAACATACAAACAAATGGATTAAATGGGTGAATGTCGGCGCTGAGGTTATAGAGTCAAGTGCCTTAATGAATTGGTTTTAGCTTATGTTGGACGTATTATGTTGTAAAATAACGATTGGTGATGCTGACCCATCGAACCCTATCAAGATAACAAATCCTATAACCCTCACCGAGGTCAAGGAGATTGAGATTAACGAGAGCTACAAAAAGCTAATTGGCACGGCTAAGATAGTATTTCCTAAAGGCACAGTTTTTCAGAGTACCATCATAGGAAATGCCACCACCGAGGGGACAGACGCAGGATCTATTACCACTCAGATGATGGAGGATGGAGTGATAATCGAAAAACGCAGTTCGCAACAAGCAATGAGCGAAAAGAGTTTTTCGATTGGTCAGCGTGTGAATATTAAACTCGGTTATAATGGTGTGCTAAAGAACGTGTTTGATGGTTATATATCTGCCTACAACTCTGATTCTCAGTTTGAGATTAAGTGTGAAAATATGGCGTATAAGCTAAAGCTCAAACAAGCACCGAAGTTTGAAACGGGCGTTACCTGCTCGGTGAATGATATATTGGGCGATAAGTATAACCTCCTCAAAGATACTGGCATTGCGGTTCACTCGGAGACTAAACGATTTGAGATACAGATTGGAAAGGTGAAGATTACCGATAACTTCACCGTTGCGGATATTCTGAGTGAATGGTCAAAATATAAGCTCTACTGCTTCTTGAAGTACGATGAGAACTCTCCCGATACGATGCCAACTATCGCTATCGGGCGACCTTACTCTTCGTCAAAATCACAGCCTACGTTTCCTGAAGACAGCGAGGCAAAGCCATATCAGATACTTTTTGATTATCACGTAGCTAATAATAATTTGGAGGTGTTGAAAGTAGATCCTAAGTTTCTTGCAGTTACCGGCAAGGCTCTTGGTTCTGATAGTAAATTCTTTGAAGTTACAGTAAGACTCAATCCAGAATCCAATGGGGATGAATTTCAAACAGTGAACGCTACTCAAATAAGCTCAAAGAGCCATAAGGTAACGGGCAACAAAACCGCCGAGGGTGCTGAGACCAAAACACAAGTAGACCTCAGCACCTATACAATTGTACCCTATATGTCTCCCAATATGAATATCGACAGCGATAAACTCGTCGAGGAGACCATAGAGTATTTCCAGAGCTATAACCTAAATGGAATCACTGGATCACTCACCATATTTGGCGATTTAGCCCTCACAACAGCGTGTCAAGTGGAACTCATAGACAATCGTAATCCATCAAAGAATGGGATCTACATTGTCGAGGAGGTAACGACTACATTTGGTGTAGGAGGCTATCGTCAAAAAATCACCATACCTAAAAAGCTGAAAAAATAATGGATTCAAACAATAGTGATAGAATAATAAAGGAGGCGATTAGAAAAATTGCCTTAGGTCGTAGTGCTGACCGTGTAGCGATGTCACCATCGGGAATAGGTGGCGTGGGTACTGCTCGTATGATTCACGGATATGTGGCAAAGATTCACGATGATCCGAGTGATGAGTATTGCGGAACGATT
>JBCQUZ010000188.1:0-2847 GCA_047173645.1 Rikenellaceae bacterium | reverse complement strand
AGTGAATAAATACCGCTGGAAACGCTACCTCCATCTCCATATTGGTATCACGGATAATGCGTGAGAACTGCCCGTTGTCGATAGCTATGGTCTTGAATAGCTGAGGTGAGAGTGGATTTTCGGCATCTTCCCTAATGGTTTTCAAAGCCCTTTTTACGGCTTTGTAAATTTCGATTATGGGGTTGAGCGCAACTGTTTCAGGTAGAGTTACTGTTGGCTCTTCTACCTTAGGTTGCTCAATCTCTTTTGGTTTCTTATCTTTAATCATCGTTGTTGCATTCCGGGGAATCCCTTAAATATTTGAGGTACTAACACCTCGTTAATTCTATCTAATATCTTATCGCTGTGACCTATGAATTGTCTCTGTACAGGTCTGCGAGTTGAGTATTGGTTTACTGTGTATAGCCCAAACTTAGGGTCAGTATTATGGACGGCGGCATATGTTTGGTTGCGTGTTTTACGCCTACCTCGTTTACCTTTGATAACCTGCGACACCTCGGTAGTCCATATGCTGTAACGATACTTTCGTTGGTAGTCTCTCTTTCCAAAAGTGCTATATTCGCCACCTTTGCCAAGCCCACCTTGAATACTCCGTTTGAGTGTCTGGGTATCTACCATTACAGGATGCTTAAACTTCTTACCCCACTTAGATGTGCGAGGTTGCCACTTCTGTCCACTACCATAGAAGCCACCCTTTACAAATGACTCACGAAATGAACCCAGAGCGTGACCACCTGCCTTTGTTGCAAATTCGTGAGCATTAAAGGCGAGCATTGAGTGCCAAGGTCGCTGCGTTTTTGCTCTATACCAATGGTTACAGAACTGGTCAAGCGTTATCTTTTGCATATAATCGTTGCTTTAGTTTGGTTGATATATCTGCCACCTCTTTAGGTAGCTTGTGTTTGAAATATGGATGAGCATCTGAGAAGATACGTCCACCAGTGGCAAGACTCTCTCTAAAGATTGGGTCTGTCTTGATTGTCGGTTTAAGAATAGAGTTTGAGATATAGCCATAGCCATCAGAGGTTAGATAACATCTACAAGCCCATTCGATAGGTGGAATTAGCTCTGGTGGGAACTCACTCTTCTTATAGCTCAATCCATCGAATGATTGATGCCACGCACGTACACGCTCATCATTTTGAGTGTTGTAGGTGATAATAGTTTCAGCCGATGTTCCCATCCAAAAATAGGCAATAGCAGCTGCGTGTAATACCTGCTCATTCTCCACTATGGCGTAGTGCTCATTATACTTTTGACAGATGGAGTTGTAAATCTCCATATCATTCAGATCTATCTCCTCTGGTAACTCCTGCATCATTGCGTACTCCTCGGCAGTAGCGAAGTCTATCAGGTTATCAAAAGCAGCAATAAGGGTATCACGCTCTAACTCTTCACGAGCTGTGATATGGATATTCTTTGCTTGCAGTATTTCTAAGGCTCTATCAAAATCAATCTTTAAACCCTCCAAAGCACGCTCCATCAAAGCAGAGGCACGATAGATAACCATATCTTGAAAATGGCTCATACTCTCAGCAGAGTTCTCCAAGCTGTAGATCATCTTTCTGAAAGCATTAAGGATTAACAAAAACTCCTCACGCTCACGGCTATTATCCTTAATCTCCATTTGTTATCCCCTTTAGATAGTTCATTACCTTGCTGCTGACTCCACGCTGACGGCCATACCGCCTGTAATACTCCTCATCGTCCATAACTCCATAATCACCGTTGCCTGAGTTGTTGCCATTCTGATTGAGATTGAGTTGACGACCAACATTGACACCAAACTCCTTCTCTATCTCATCAGCCGAGACCTCGTATTTGTCTGTAATGAGTCCATAGAGTTTAATCCTATCCTCATTGTTCATCTCAATACGGTTGGAGTATTTGAACTCTAAGCCTTTGGGAATAAAACCAATCGCCACCAAGCGAGGGATAATCTCCTCATTCATTATGTTTTCGATATATCTACGATAGACCTCGATACGCTCACGGAAAATATCTTGGTGCGCCTTTGTAGAGCCTACATAGCTTTGTGTAGCTCCAGCCATAGATTCAGAGCCAAGAACAAGGTTTGATACTTCACGATTAACGAAGTCGATAAGGCTGGTGTAGATCTTCTCGGAGTTTGACATCGTGAAGGTCTTGATATCTACCTCATCCTCGATACCTGTGATGACTACTTTGTTTTGAGCTGCATTGGCGATCTCATTGGCAAGTCGCTTCCTATCAGCGTTGCTCTCTGAAACGGTCTTACCGTGAATGATAGGTTGTCCGTATGTATGAGAGAAATTGACGTAGTTAGCTACAGTGAATTTCTTAGCAAGTATCAACGGGGTTGTGGCTGAAAATAGACCTATGCCACCACTGTTGACAAGGACATAGTTTGGTTTGTACCTCTCGCTAGTGATATTCCAGTTAGGAAGCCATATTCCCTGCCTCTGAACTACTGTATGTTGGTCGGGCAGAACATTACGTCTCTCGATAAGGTTTACCTCTGCTAACTTTCCTGTAACAGGATTAACTTCAGGCATAATCTCAATAAGCGTATAGCCGTAGAGTTTGGACTCAACAACTCCCTTGATGATCTTATCGAACTGCGTACCCTGAATGAGCTGTGTGTAGCGAATATCTTTGACATATTTGCCCTTAGAGTTCATTCTGGCAAGCATATACCTATCTCCCAATATCTGACTCTCCAGTGTTTCAATTACTGAACGAATATGTGCATCTTGCTCGATACACGCCTCGTAAAGGTCAATCAATCGTGACCTATCATCGAGTATCGTGCCAGCTCCTGCATACTTACGAATTGACTTGTATCTGTTGTTTCGCTCAATCTCCCTG
>JBCQUZ010000187.1:0-2852 GCA_047173645.1 Rikenellaceae bacterium | reverse complement strand
CTGGAGTCTTGAATAGCGCACGAGACTCCGTTGTGTGCCAATCCATTTTCGATATTAAGGTTGCTTCCGATTCTTATGGCTTCGTTGGCAAACGAAGTGAGGATTGAGCATATCAATATTGTGGCAATGATTACTATATTGCGTAGTTTCATAAATAGGTTAGTATATTGTCATTATAGTTTTATGGTGTATAAAGATAGTGAGTTTTTTTATATTTTATTCAATTATGCGAGCGGAATATGTTATTTTTGCTCTGTTTCGCTAAAAAAAGTTTGTGGGGCACATATAAAATACGCTAAGGCACACACCAAAATATATAACTATTTAATTTTGTTAAGGCAAAAAGTCGAACTTAATAAAATTATCAAAAAGATGAATAAAAAATTAATTACTCTATTACTGTCAATCGTACTCCTCATGTCGTGTAGCGGAGGCAGTGCAGATGTGACAACCATTAAATTGGAGCCGTCGAGCGAGGATATTACAGCGCACCTCCGCCAACAAATTGAGGCTGCTCAGTCGGAGCATATCAAGATTGTTTTGGAGGAGGGGCTATACTATGCAAAGCCCGATTATGCCTTCGAAAAGTATTGCGCAATAACCAACCACGGAAACGGTGTGAAGAAAATCCTCTTCCCGTTGAGTGGTTTCAAGTCGGTCGAGATTGTGGGTAATGGTGCGAAGATTATTTGCCACGGGCAACTATTCCCATTCCTTATCGAGGGGTGTCAAAATGTTACCGTTTCGGATTTGACTATTGATTGGGATATACCATTCACCTTCCTTGCCGAAGTCGTAGAGACCAATGCCGATGAGGGGTGGCGAGATGTGCGCCCACGCACCGAAGGGTTTTCGTGGACATTTGCACGCGGACAAATCACATATCCCAATATTGATGGCTTTAGCTATAAATATTTAGGTAGCACACTTCCATTCGACAAAGAGACAAAGCGTGTAGTTCCGGGAGCGATAGATTTCACGAGCAAACCCACAAAGATAGAGAAGAGAAAAGATGGAGTATTTAGAATCTACGAAAAACTAAAGTATTATCCACCTGTGGGTTCTCTGCTAAGTTCTAAGGGTGACAGAGAGAATGATAGATATGCGCCAGCGTTTGATTTCATTGAGTGTCGAGATGTTGTGCTCCAAAATGTAACTATCCACCACGCCTTGGGTATGGCATTCTTGTTTGAAAGAACCGAAAATATCACGCTCAAAGATAGTCGTGTAGTTCTATCCGAAGGCTCTCCTCGTGTGATTGCTTCGACTGCCGATGCTACCCACTTTGCAAATTGCAAGGGCGATATTTTGATTGAGGGGTGTAGGTTCGAGAATATGTTGGATGATGGAACAAATGTCCACGGAACTTATGTCTCGGTGCAGAGTATCAAGGACTCAAAGAGTGTTGTGGTGGCTCTGGAGCACTTCGAACAGCTGGGCTTTAAATTTGCGGAGGCTGGCGACGAGGTGTGGTTTATACTCTCTCCATCGCCATCTCGTCATAGCGTAAATGTTGTGAGCAGTGCCGTTGCAATCAACGAAAAATATATCGAGTTGACATTTGAGCAAGATATTCCCGAGGAGTTAAAGGTGGGTGATATGATAGAGAACAAGACGTGGAATCCAACCTTCACTATGAGAGGATGCACAATCCAAAATAATCGTGCGAGGTCAATAGTACTTAAAACCCCACTCAAAACTGTGATTGAGGATAATTACTTTTCGTCGATGATGTCGGCAGTATTTTTCCGTGGCGAGAGCTTCTTTTGGTATGAATCGGGCTGTGTCGAAGATGTGGTAATCCGTAACAACTACTTTAAAAATGCTGGAGATTGCGGAACTAAACACGCCGCACTATATATAACCCCGAAATTGGGCAAAACATTCGACACAAGCGAACCATTCGACAAAAATATCACATTCGAGTCGAACACCATTGATAGCTATCTGCCTCGTATCGTGATTGCCGAGAGCACCGAAGGGTTGATTATCAAAGATAATAAAATCATAGTAAACAATGATGGGGTAGCTCCATTCCCAACTGATCCACTCTTCGATTTCTCGAATTGTAGAGATGTGACAATCGAGAACAATGAATATGTGGGCGCAGAGCCAACTAACGTACTTGTGAGCGACAAAATATCAAAAGAGAACCTTACGGTTGCTAACAATAAAGGATTTACTATCAAATAACCAAAGCTATGACTACTAACAAACTTCCACTTCTTATACTCGGTTGCGCAACAACTGCTATATCAGCAAATGCAGCCACTCCCCAACAACCCAATATCGTAATGTTGTTTGCCGACGATTTAGGTTGGGCAGATTTAGGATATGTAAATCCTCAATTTCAAACTCCCAATATCGACAAGCTCCAACAAGAGGGAACTTACTTTTCACGTGCATACGTCTCGACCGCAACATCGTCGCCAAGTAGAGCATCTCTATTGACTGGTAAAGAGGCGTTGCGCTGTGGCTTTACTCGCCACATCTATGACGACAACGATGAGGGCGAATTTCAATCTTTCGTAAAAGATCCTCGCCAAATGTTGTCTCGTGCGTGGCTGCCATCCGAAGAGACAACCTATGCCGAACGACTCAAAGAGACAGGATACCACACCACACACGTAGGTAAATGGCACTTAGGATATGAGGAGTATTTCCCTCAAACCCAAGGGTTCGACGAGGTTATTGGCACCGCAAAGTATGGACACCCCAAGAGCTACTACTCGCCATTTTTTGTGGAGGGCGACCCATATCCCGACGCAACAAAGGAGGATTATCTCACCGATATGATTGCTTCGTCGACATCTGATTATATTCGTCAATATGACCAAAAGAGTCCTCTTCTG
>JBCQUZ010000186.1:0-2852 GCA_047173645.1 Rikenellaceae bacterium | reverse complement strand
CCCCATTACATATAAGGTATAACCTCTGATTAGTATTAAGGTTAGTATTTGTGACTATCGAGATTGGTTTGCCCTCGTTTGTCTTGTACAAATGTATCCTATTTCTACTTTTTGGGTGTCTGTATAAGTCCATATATTGTCTGTTACAGTCTTTTTGATTAATAAATATCTAATATAGCATTTTTTTGTAGCCCCACAAAAAAAAGATCACAATGCTTAACCAGAGCAATTGTGATCTTGATGGTCTCCGACAAAGGAAAACCATACCCAAAACTAACCTAAACCTAACTAAAGAACCTTGAGTGATTTGAAGCACTAAGATTTGCTTCCTAACTCTGATACAAAAATAGTCTACTTTTACTCAGGAAGTGTATCTATGAATATAAAATTATTCTTCCTCAATCCATTTTTCTAAATAATTATGATAATTTTCACTACATTTGTCCTATTAAACAACAAACTACAAATAACCGATGAATATAATGAACCTTAAATATCGAGTAGCATCTTTTATACTCATACTTGGCATAATAGGGATAAATTCACCACTTCTTGCTGCGCCGACCATACCGAACCTAAAGGATCAGCTCACAACCGTAGATGGATTGGCTATAGATGGAGTTAATGCTCTGTGTCGAGATCGTCGAGGCTATCTATGGATTGCCACATACGATGGGCTTAATAGGTACAATGGCGACTCATTTGCGACATATAACAAACAGAATACTCCTCAAGGATTTGACAATAACAGAGTCCGAGCACTAACAGAGACCTCTAATGGTGATATCTGGATTGGTACAGACAATGGTATCTCCGTTTATGATTACTCTACAAATAAGTTTACATTATTATCTCTTGACAAAGTGGAGAGAGAGGATATTAATTGTATTGTAAAAAGCATCCTTATCTCAGAAAACAAAGATGAGCTGTACTGCGTCACAGAGACCGATGGTATATTGGTATATGGCAAAGACAGGGAGTTCAAGAGGCAACAAAAGTTTATCGCAGATGGAATCTGTAATGATGCGATGATGCTTGATGCCGACATTCTCTTACTGGCAACAAATAAAGGTATTGAGTATCACAATTTGGAGAGTGGTGAGACGAAAATAATCTTATACGATACTATCCAATCGGCAACTTATATCCTTAAAACCAGCCAGACATACCTTGCCGTTGCGCTACCTAAAGGGTTACAAATAATCGATTCTCGCAAAGATAATAAAGAGTATAAATTCGAAATTGCAAGCGATATACTCTATCCTCAGAATATGTTTAAGACCTTGGCTATGGCAGAAGATAACACGCTATGGTTAGGGACAAAAACAGATGGTATTCGCCTCTTAGATCTTAATAAATTGGGCGAAGATAAGTCGTTAATAGGCTATCTGCACAAAGAGCGAATCAGTACAATGTTATTCGAGGAGAGTGGTGATAAATGGGTTGCGACATTTGATAATGGAGTATATCGTTACGACAATACCCCAAACCTATTTGAGAGTATCAGCACGACCAATCGAGATGACATCTTCAGGATACTTAAGGTTGTGCCATATAGCGAAGAGCAAATGCTGTTACGCTCTATACAGAATAATCTCTCGTTGTATAATATCTATAGCGACAAGATCGAGCCACTACCATTTGAGCTAACAGAGATCGAACTAAATAACATTCGTTGTATCTCACGTGATAGCAGAGGGCGTCTCTGGATATTGATAAGTTATGGTAGTGAGTCCTACTTCGTGACAGTAGATACGACAACCGCCCGAGTTAGACGAATATATAGTGATCTCATACCTAGAGTCGTTACATATAGCACTTACGTCTCACAAAATGACCATAATGGAGATATATGGATTTGCACACAGGGTGAGATCTATAGAGTGTCGCTCACTTATGACCTACAAATCGAAAGAGTAGAGAAGCTATCGGACAACCCTCATTTCGAATCACACAACATACATCAATCACGAGTATTATATTCTGACCCCAATAAGAATCTTATGTGGATAGGAAGTACTACCGATGGTCTACTCAGATTGGACTTGGAGGGAAATAAGCCCCTCTCAAAGATCGATGTATCACATTATGTCTATGACAAAATAGATCCGCAATCACTATCAAGCAACACCGTGTCAGCGATCCATCGAACAGCTGATGGAACTCTATGGGTCGGCACCGAACAGGGTGGATTATATCGAGTCTCTGAGAGTGGATCAGATCTCAAATTTAAGCAGTACTCACAGCGAGAGGGACTATCTAATCACGTCGTAAAGGGAATCCTATCCGACCATAATAATGATTTATGGATCGCCACAAATATTGGATTAAACCACTTCTCACCACGACGTGACGAACGATTTACGATATATAGAATAGCCGATGGTATTCCATTCGAGAACTTCAACTACAGCTGCTTGCAACTACACAATGGCAGGATGGTGTTCTCGGGAGGCAATAACTTGATACATTTCAACCCCGTCGATCTTCCTAACAAGGAGGAGAATCCAAATATGTGGTTCTCATCGTTGAGTATAAACAATAATAGGATCGAAACAGATGAGTTGGTTGATGGCAGAGCGATACTCACCAAGGCTCTCTCTAATGGAGATGTTATAGAGCTACGACACGACGAGAATATCATCTCTATAGGTGTCGATGTACTCTCTCGAGCAAGCTCAGACAACTATAAAGTAGAGTATAAATTGGAACCTCTATCGAGTCGTTGGACCTCTACCATATCATCATCTAATCAGATCCAATTTGAGGGATTGCAGCCCGACACCTATACCCTATCGGTTAGATGTAGTAACTTCTATGGCATATGGTCAGACACTCAAAAATTAACCATC
>JBCQUZ010000185.1:0-2869 GCA_047173645.1 Rikenellaceae bacterium | reverse complement strand
CACACAGCGTTTCCAAGGATATTATAAACCTTAATGTTATGGTTACTCTTTCAAATCGTGATCGAAACGAACTGATCGAGCTACTTCAATATGTATTAGTAGCCGATAGTTCCAATGGTGGGATAAAAGCCACTAATATCAAACGTAGGGCACTTGTGCTAAGTAAGAAACTAAAAAGGAAGAGGCAGATATGAAAAGAGAAAAGGAGTTAGATCGAGTATTCTCAATCTTCATTCGCAAAAGAGACGAGGGCAAAGGGTGTATATCTTGTGGACAACGATTGCGATTTGACTACTGCGATGCAGGTCACTACATACCAAGAACACACAAATCCACACGATGGAATGAAGATAATGTTCACGGACAATGCTACACCTGTAATCGTATGAAAGATGGCAACGAGGCTATGTACAGAGAGAACCTGATAAGGCGCATTGGTTCTCAGCGAGTAGAGGCATTGGAGAGTCTAAAACACACAATATCAAAGTTTAGCGAAAGTGACATTAAGTCGCTAACCGCAAAGTATAAACAACTAATAAAACAACAGCTATGAGAAAAGTAGAGATCATCGACGCTATTGTCGATAACACCGACCTTAGTCGCACTAAGGCAAAAGAGGCAGTAGAGTGCATTTTCAACGCAATGGGCGAGGCTCTTATTAGGGGTGAGAGTATATATGTTCGTGGGTTTGCCACAATCAAGGCTCGAACATCCAAACCCAAAACAGCTCGCAATATCAGTTGCAACACCACGATGTTAGTCCCTGCTCGCAAAGATGCAAAACTAATCATCTGTAAACGTCTCAAAGCCCTAATGAATAAGTGATATGGGGTCATTCGATGAAGTTGTAGCACAGCGTAAGGCTACTCAGAAGAGGAGGAAAAAACCATCAAACGAAGAGCATCTTATTCAAAGCTCGTGCGTGAGTTGGTTTAAGCTTCAGCATAGAAGTCTTAGGGGAAGATTGATTGCCGTACCCAATGGAGGCAAGAGAGATGAAATAACAGCCTCCAATTTGAAAGAGGAGGGTGTTGTTTCAGGGGTTTCCGACCTTATTCTGCTAAAACCGAAAGGAGGGTATGGGGCTTTGCTTATCGAGATGAAAACGCCCAAAGGGACTCAATCCCCATCACAAAAGGATTGGCAAAAGAACCTATGTGCAGAGGAGGAGTATAAATATGTTGTATGTCGTTCACTTGAAGATTTTATGCGAGAGGTGAATGGTTATTTGAAAATGATGTAAACTTTAAATTATGGCACTTCGAGATAATCCATATCTACCGCTATACGTCCAAGATTTTTTAACTGACGAAAAGTTGGCAGAGTGTTCGGCAGAATCCACTGGCGTATATATCCGCTTGATGTGTCTTATGCACAAAAGCGAGAGCTACGGAACTATTGTGCTGAAACAAAAAGATTGGCAAAAGGCGGAGATTTGTTATAACAAAACTCCTAACAACATCGAAACATTTGCTAACAAACTTGTTAAGCAACTGCCCTATAGTGAAGATGTGATTTTACATAGTCTACACGAGTTGATTGAAGAGGGTGTACTTACTCTTGACGGTGACATTCTTCTGCAAAAAAGAATGGTTAAGGATGGTGCAATAAGCGAAAAACGCTCTAAGTCAGGCAAAAAGGGTATGGGTAGCAGATATAAACCAAAAAAAGTTGTTACAGATTTTGATATAACAAATCCACTAACAAACACTGATAATGAAAGTGAATATGATAATGATAATATAATTGGTACTGAAAAAGGGGGTACAGGGGGGAAAACGAAACCGAAAATTCCATTTGCTGAAGTTTGGGATTTGTACGACAAAAAGCGAGGAGATAAAACCAAACTCGAAACAAAATGGAATACCCTAAGTCGCATCACGCAATTAGCGATTATTGAGTATATCCCGAAGTACAAAGCCTCTGAACCAAACAAGAAATTTCGTAAAGACTTTGCAACCTTTCTCAATAATCATAGCTGGGAAGATGAAATTATAACCGACACTCGAAATGGAACCCAAAAGGATAGCTCAGATATACAAAGAACTGAACAGTCAGTTCCTCGCAATTACAACGAGGGATTTTGAGAACCTTTCCGATCCGATCATATTCAAGCAACACGTAGATATTCTCAATTGGTGTTCTTCGGTTGTGCTTGCAAAAGAGTTCAAGAGGTTTATTGTCGATGATAACAATCGGGATGTAATTCGATTTCTTCTGCTCTATTTCAACAACTGCAAAGATGCTGAGACATTGTTCCCTGAGAAGAACTACAAAGTTAGCAAGAACTTAATGATCTGCGGAACAGTCGGGGTTGGAAAAACTATGATAATGCAGGTGTTTGCGGAGTATCTGAGGGTGACAAGAAACCCTAATGCTTTTCAAAATGTTTCGGTTACCCAAATGATTAACTACTACAAGATCCACAATCATCTTGACAAGTACACATACAATGAGGATGGTGGAAATTGCTTTGAGGGAAACCCATTAAATATTTGCCTCAACGATGTTGGACTACAGACCCACCAACATTTTGGAGCAGACACAAAGATTTTTATACAGGACTTCTTTTTTGCACGCAATGAGATATGGTCGCAAACGGGCAAATATGCTCACATTACAACAAACCTTAGTGCTGGCGAAATAAAAGAATACTTTGAAGATGAACACGGTCGATTAGCCGATCGGTTCAAGACTTATAACGTAGTGCCATTAGGCGGAGATTCAAGAAGATAAACTTTAATTTTTAAAAATACATACAACTATGAAATCTATCATTTACATCAGTACATCAGCGATTAAGCCTGATCCACGAAACCCAAGACGCACATTCAACGAGGCTGAACTTGCAGAACTCGCTGAGAGCATT
>JBCQUZ010000184.1:0-2872 GCA_047173645.1 Rikenellaceae bacterium | reverse complement strand
GCAAGATTCTACTCGACCAGCGCAAGGCAATCAATAAGTTCGACACAATTCAGAACCTATTGGGCTTGTCCGAAAAGGAGCGAGCGCAGATACTCTCCATCAACCTCGCCAACGACCCCAAACGCAACTACAAGGAGGTGTGGATAGGATTGGGAGGTAAGCAGTCGGCAGTATATGCCACCGAAGTTTCTATGGAGGAGTACTTGACATACACCACCGAAGAGTCCGAGAAACTCGAAGTACAACAGAGAACAGCGCAACTTGGTGGCAACATCGAGGCAGCGATTACTGCAATTATAAATGATAAATTATAAATTATTGATACTAAGCCTACTATGTTGTGTAGGATTCACACAACGTAGTTACGCAGTGTTCGGAGTTGGAGATGTAACATTCGACCCCACGAACCTCGCCCAGAGCATCGCCAACACATCGAAGAATGTCACCTACACAGCCTCGACCGCTGCCAATATGTTGAAGGCTTACGAAGAGTCGGTAAAGATATATGAACAGGGCAAGAAGGTCTACGATGCACTTATCACGGTGAAGAACATAATCTCCGACTCCTACAAGGTCTACCAATCGGTCGAGATGTTAATCGAGATTACGGAGATATACACCACGGGCTACAACCAAATGCTCTCCAATAACCTCTATGCCGCCGAGGAGTTGAGTGCCATAGCTTATGGCTACACACGAATCCTTGCCGAGAGTAGCGAGGTGATAACGGAGCTAAAGGATATTGTGAGTGTCACATCACTCTCGATGTCGGACAAGGAGCGAATGGATATGGTCGATAAGGCGTATCGAGAGGTGCGCAGGTATCGAAACTTGGTGAGCTACTTCACAAATAAGAACTTGGCGGTGGGTTACCTGCGAGGTAAGAAGATGGAGGAGTCGGAGAGAATTACTGCACTTTATGGTAGTGATTATGACAAATATTGGTAGTGGTTTAATTATAAATTATAAAGGATAAATTATAAATGGATGGATCAAATATACACGCAATACTTCGAGAGCTATACCTCGAAATGCTCCCCCTCTGCGAAGATATGACAGGCATAGCGCAGGGCATTGCAGCCATCGGAACGCTACTATTCATAGCCAGCCGAGTGTGGCAATCCTTAGCTAAGGCGGAGCCGATAGATGTTCACGGACTGCTGCGACCCATAGTGATAAGCCTTGCGATAATGCTATTTCCCAATCTTGTGTTGGGGGTGATGAATGGAGTGCTGAGTCCCATAGTGCAGGGCACGCACAAAATCCTCGATACCCAAACGATGGATATGAACACCTATCAAGAACAGAAGGATAAACTCGAATATGAGGCGATGGTGAGAAACCCCGAGACCGCATACTTGGTGAGTGACGAGGAGATGGATAGGCAACTCGATGAGCTGTGGGGAGTGGAGAAGGTGGCAACGATGACGGGGATGTATATCGAGCGTGGAGCGTATCAAGTGAAAACATCTATTCGTGGATTCTTCCGTGAGATATTGGAGCTTATGTTTATGGCGGCATCGCTGGTGATTGATACCGTGCGAACATTCTTCTTGGTGGTGCTCTCGATTCTCGGACCTCTCGCCTTTGCAATATCGGTGTGGGATGGTTTTCACTCGACACTTACGCAGTGGTTCTGTAGATATATTGCGGTTTACTTGTGGTTGCCAGTCTCGGACATCTTCTCGGCGATAATGGCGAAGATACAGATTTTGATGCTCCAAAATGATATTGAGACGATGAATGCCGACCCCAACTTTTCGATAGATGCGAGCAATGGAGTCTACATAATATTTCACATCATCGGAATCGTGGGTTACTTCTGTGTGCCGACCGTGGCGAGTTGGATAATTCAGGCAGGGGGCACGAGTGGATATAATCGCAATCTATCACGCACGGCAGGTCGAGGCGCAAGTGTCATCGGAGGTGCTGCAGGTGCTACGGCAGGAAATATCGTGGGTAGACTGCGAGGAAAGTAATTATAAATTATAAAGGATAAATTATAAATTGGTCTTGGTGGTTTTTATTATTGAAGCAAGAAGTTTAATAATCTCTTCAGCATCATTATGAATACTTTGAAACTCGACATCTTTAAGGTATTTAGTTTCGTGAAGTAGCTCAATCCAATATATAGTTTCGTTACACTCTTTTTGTGCAATAGCTAACTTGTGTATAAAATCAGCTCTACTTTCAGAATGTTCTGATTCTCTAATCATTGCACCAATGGAAGTACCACATCGAAGAAGTTGTTTTGATAAAACATATTCTTTCTCTGATTCACATAGATATTTGTATAGATTCACTATACGAATTGCAAATTGAAAACTCTTGTGTTTAACGATGTTATCCTTCATAGTTTGTAATATTTAGTTACAAAAATAACAAAAATTTATAATTTATCATTCACAATTTATAATTAAAAAACGTGGAATTTAAGTCATTAAAAAATATAGAGACGAGTTTTCAGCAAATCAGGGTTGTAGCTGTGGTTTTCATAACACTCTGTGCGATAACATCAGGATATGCAGTGTGGAAATCATACGACTTTGCAGAGCGTCAACGAGAGAAAATCTATGTGTTGGACGAGGGAAGGTCACTAATGTTGGCACTTTCACAAGACCTATCACAAAATCGACCCGTCGAGGCAAGGGAGCATATACGCCGTTTTCACGAGCTGTTCTTCACCCTCTCGCCCGACAAGGCGGCAATCGAGAGTAACATAGATAGAGCCTTGACGCTCATTGACAGAACAGGATATAACATCTATGTCGACCTACTCGAAAAGGGGTATTACAACCGAATAATATCGGGTGGCATAAACCAAAAAATCGAAATCAAGGAGATTGAGTGCGATATGAATCAATACCCCTAT
>JBCQUZ010000183.1:0-2879 GCA_047173645.1 Rikenellaceae bacterium | reverse complement strand
GACGGTCTAAACACCGTGATTCGGGAGCATTTAACTGGGGTTCGTGTGGTGCGTGCGTATAATGCAGAAGTATATCACGAAGAAAAATTTGAAAAGACCAATCAGGATGTGGCACAGACCAATTCCTTTGTCAATGCCACGATGGCGTTTTTGAATCCCTTTATGTCAAGTCTCATGTCAGCCATCACGCTGGCTGTTTACTGGATTGGTGCGGCTTTGATCAGTGAATCTGGCAGTGCCGATGCCGCACTGATTATTTTTTCGGATATGGTGGTGTTCTCCTCCTATTCCATTATGATTATCCTATCCTTTATGGTACTCACTGTGATTTTTATGATGCTACCTCGTACCCTTGTCGCCCTTTCTCGCATAGACGAAGTAATTACATTCAATAACAAAATTAAAGACGGTACCGAAGTATCTGGCGATACGGCGTTCCCTGTAGCCATTGAGTTTAAGAATGTGTCCTTCTCTTATGCAGACGGCGATGAAAAAGTGTTGGATTCTATCTCCTTTTGTATTAAAAAGGGTGAAACTGCCGCATTTATCGGTGCCACAGGCAGTGGTAAAAGCACCATTGCCAAACTGATTTTACGCTATTACGACGTAGACGAAGGGGAAATATTGATTGATGGCATCAATATTAAGGCATATACCCAACACGCACTACGTGAAAAATTAGGGTTTGTGTCTCAAACAGCGGTGCTTTTCAATGGTGACATCACGTCTAATATCGCATTTGGTATGGAAGAGAATGTATCAAAAGACAGACTGGACAAAGCGGTGGAAATCGCACAGGCCACAGATTTTGTAGATAAAATCGGCCTTGATGGTAGAGTATCCCAAGGGGGACTCAATCTTTCGGGTGGACAAAAGCAGAGAGTTTCCATTGCACGGGCTCTATATAAAAATGCCGAACTCTATATTTTCGACGACTGCTTCTCAGCTCTGGATTATCGAACAGATCGGATGCTCAGAGAGAAGCTAGCCACAGAAACCAAGGGGGCAACAAAACTAATCGTTGCCCAAAGAATTAGCACAGTCAAAGATGCAAATCAAGTTATTGTAATCGATCAAGGTCGTGTGGCTGCAATTGGAACACACACAGACCTATTGCTGCAAAATGAACTGTACCGTGAAATTGCGGAATCTCAGCTTTCCAAGGAGGAACTTGGCTATGCATAACCAAGAACAAAAACCCCAAAGCACAGCGCCAGGCTTTGCCCCTCCAGGCGCCCCCGCAGGTGGCCCTCCCGGTGCAGGCGGACGTCCTGGAGATAAAGCAAAGGATTTTACAGGCAGTCTTAAAAAACTATTTGCATATTGCGGTCGCTATACAATTTTCATTGTAATTGCAATCATGCTTGGCATCTCAGCCTCCATCTTTGCATTGATGGGGCCGAGCCGATTAAGTGAAATTACAAATTTGATTTTGGCAGGTATGTCCGATGGCATCGACTTAGAAGCCGTCGCAAGCATCGGCATCTTCCTAGCGGTTCTCTATAGCTTGAATCTCGTGTTTGGATTTTTACAAGGCAGTATCATGGCGGTTGTGTCTCAGAAAATTTGCAAAAAACTGCGTACAGAAATGACAAGCAAATTGAATCGTATTCCTCTGGCCTATTTCGATGGCACTTCTTATGGTGATACACTCAGCCGTTTTGTCAATGATATTGACACCATCGGCACCAGCTTAAACCAGAGTATGTCCTCCATCGTCAGTGGCGTATTAAACTTTGGTGGCGCACTGCTTCTGATGTTATACACAAACTGGATTATGGGTGTGTCTGCGTTGGTTTCTACCCTATTGGGTTTTTCTCTGATGGGTGTTATTATTGCCAAATCCCAAGGGTATTTTATACAGCAACAATCCAGCCTTGGTGATCTAAATGGCCATGTGGAAGAAACGTACACAGGTCACTCCATTATCAAAGCATATAACAAGGAAGCGTTTGTTGAAAAACACTTCCAAGAAAAGAATGAGCGCTTATATCAATCCGCATGGAAAGCTCAATTTCTATCTGGCATGATGATGCCAATCATGAACTTTACGGGCGACTTCGCTTATGTGGTTGTGTGTATTGTAGGTGCGTTGCTGGTGTTAAACGGTAGTATTTCGTTCAGCGTAATTGTGGCATTTATCTTGTATGTTCGCCTATTTACCCAACCCCTTGCCACACTGGCACAGTCGATGACAACACTACAGTCTGCTGCTGCTGCAAGTGAGCGTGTGTTTGAATTTCTGGGCGAGGAAGAGCTGTCACAGGAGGAAACCAACGCCGTAAGCCTTAAAAATGTCAGAGGCGATGTCAGCTTCAAACATGTGACATTTGGATATAAGCCAGAAAAAATGATTATCACAGACTTTAGTGCAGAAATCAAAGCAGGTGAAAAAGTTGCGATTGTGGGCCCCACTGGTGCTGGCAAAACAACCATGGTAAATCTGCTGATGCGCTTTTATGAAGTGACCAGCGGCGAGATTGCCATTGATGGCATTCCAATTCGTTCGATTACAAGAGAAAGCCTGCATGATGTGTTTTCCATGGTGCTACAGGATACATGGATGTTTGAAGGCTCTATTCTGGAAAACATCGCATACAATCAAGCGGTTACCAAAGATGAAGTCGTTGAAGCCTGCAAATCGGTGGGCATCCATCGCACCATTATGACGATGCCACAAGGCTATGACACCGTTATGAGCAATGCCACCCTCTCCACAGGCGAGAAACAGTTACTGACCATTGCACGTGCTATGGTGAAAAAATCCGAGTTGCTGATTTTGGATGAGGCGACAAGCTCGGTTGATACACGCACTGAGTTGCTCATTGGCAAGGCCATGGATAAATTGTCCAACGGAAGAACCTCCTTTATCATTGCGC
>JBCQUZ010000182.1:0-2895 GCA_047173645.1 Rikenellaceae bacterium | reverse complement strand
ACTTCCGATACTCACCAAGCGTCATCCCCAATCGCTCCTCCCGAAGCCAATTCCCAAAGGTCTTATCATTTATCCCCTGCGTGCGACAAAAACCAACTATACTCTCTCCACTAGTCCTAAATAACTCCAAATACCGACGACGCTCGGCTACACTCCGCTTTACCATAATCTTTTTGATGCAAAGATAAAGATTCAAATAACACAGCGCAAGATGTAGGTGGCGGAGGGGTTACAGTGCACTTATGGCACACCTGTATATATCACCATCGACGAGCGAAATAAAATCTATCGCACCAATCTCAAGCGCCACCCAAAGTTGGCGATTCAACGAGATATATTTGTCTTTCAATGTTTGATCGGTTGCCGTATCGGTGACTTCTTGAAGATGAAAAAGTCAAATGTAATATGTGGAGCAATCGAGTATATCCCACGCAAAACCAAGGATGGTCGCCCAGAAACTGTACGAGTGCCACTTAACGATACAGCGTTGGAAATTCTCGAAAGATACAAGGATTGTGAGGGTGATTCACTATTGCCCTTTATCTCCGAGCAGAAATACAACGTCAGTATAAAGCGAATCTTCAAAGCGGCAGGATTGAAACGAATGGTAACCATAATCAACCCAACTACAAGAGAAGAAGAAAAACGAATACTATACGAGATTGCATCGTCACACTTAGCCCGCAGAACCTTTGTCGGCAACCTCTACAAACAAGTAAAAGATCCAAACCTTGTAGGCTCACTATCAGGTCACAAAGAGGGGTCAAAAGCCTTTGCCAGATACCGAGCCATCGATGAGGAGATGAAGAGAGAGTTGGTTAATATGTTGGGGTAGTTGCATGATATCGTTTATACCCGAAAGGGTATAAATGAATATATAAACTATAAATTTATACCCGATAAGGTATATTTTAATAAATAATTACTACTTTTACACCCGAAAGGGTATAATTACACAATCATATAACTTGAAACATCAGGCAATGAAATTATCAGAATATGTAAAAGAGCAACGCAAACTACACAATCTAACACAGGTGGAGCTCTCCGATAAGTCAGGCGTTGGGCTACGCTTTGTTCGTGATTTGGAGCAGGGCAAGCAGACTTTGCGATTAGATAAAGTTAATGCTTTATTGGCAATGTTTGGTTCTGAAATTGGAGTCGTAGCACTTAAAAAGGAGGAATAAGTAGATGAAGCAGGCGCAAATATATATGTACGACAAGCTCGCAGGAGTATTGACCGAGAGCGACAATGGCTATACGTTTCAATACGATACGGCTTATCTCAGCACCTCAGAGGCGGAGGCAATATCTTTGACTATGCCGCTAAGATCGGAGCCATATGTTAGCAATATCCTATTTCCATTCTTCGATGGACTTATTCCCGAAGGGTGGCTCTTGGACATTGCCGAGCGAAGCTGGAAGATAGATAGTCGTGATCGTATGTCATTGCTTTTGGCTTGTTGCAAGGATTGCATTGGCGCAGTTGGAGTTGTACCCATAAAAAGTAAGGAGTAATGGAGAGGTGTTTATATTGTTATCAAGAGTTACGTGAGGGTGAGGTTGATTTTCACCCACGTTGCGCACGCAAAATATTCGGTTTAAAGACCGCTCCGCTATTAACATACAATAGGGATAACATATCAGCTTTAGCTGAGCAAGTCGTGCGAAGCCAAACAACACTCACAGGTGTGCAGCCTAAATTGTCGTTGAGTATTAATCGAGGGGGAAATAATGAGCCCGAAAGATTTACAATCGTTGGACTGTGGGGCGACTATATCCTTAAACCTCAATCTAAAAGCTTTGAATCTCTACCCGAGGTGGAGGACTTGACAATGCACCTTGCTGAGATTGCAAAGATCGCTTGTGTTCCACACTCTCTTATCCGCTTTGCCGATGGTGAACTCTGCTATATTACCAAGCGTATCGACCGAACTAAAGAGGGTGGCAAGATACCAATGGAAGATATGTGTCAAATATCGGAACGACTCACCGAGCATAAATATAAGGGCTCTTATGAGCGTATCGCCAAGTTGATTTCACAATATGCCACTGCCTCAAAATTGGACGTTGTAAACTTTTGGGAGCAGGTTCTCTTCTCGTGGATAACTGGCAATGCAGATATGCACCTCAAAAATTTCTCGCTCTACTCACCACTAAAAGGAGTGTGTAAACTTACCCCTGCTTACGATATGTTGTCTACAGCATTGGTTATGCCCGAAGATACCGAAGAGTTAGCCTTAACGCTCAACGCAAAGAAACGACGCATCAAAAGATCTGATTTCGAAAAAGCAATGAGGCAAAGCGGAATGGACGATAAGACGATCGCAAAGAGCATAGACAAGTTTATAAAAATAGCACCTAAGTGGAATGAATTTATTGAAATCTCATTCTTATCGAAAGAGATGAAGGCTCAATACAAAGAGATAGTAAGTGGTAAAATTGAGTTGTTGACAAGATAAGGGTAGAAAAAATATTATACTTTAATCCAATAATAAACCGAATAATTCACTATATTTGCGTAACATAACAAACGAAATAACTATTACAAAACAGAAATATATTTTACATAACATATTAAAATAAAAGCTTTAGACAGTGTTTTTCATACTTATACACCAAATCTTTGTAACGATATAAAATACAACACATTACAGCGATGCGCATAGACGGGGTTTGGCAATTATTTATTCAGAAGTAGTCGTTTTTAACCCATTTTTGGGATATAGCACTAATCTTATGTAGGGAGTTATGTAGTCCGTTTTTGGAGTGCGAGGCTCTCGGATTAAGGTTTAACTTATAAACGTAAGGTGCTATGTTTACAATCAACATTAAGGGTAAGGAGAACCCAAAATCTCCAGAGTTGGTGAAGCTCGAAATGGTCTTTTTTAAGAG
>JBCQUZ010000004.1:0-64700 GCA_047173645.1 Rikenellaceae bacterium | reverse complement strand
TCTTGGCGGGTTTTGGGGGTAATGGCTCTCCTTTATGCAAAGATACAAAATATCCAACTAATTAACGATCAATTAGTTGGATATTTTTATTGTGGTGATTTATATTTTGCGAGTGAGCCTAAAAAGGGCTGACTTCCAAATCTCGGAAATCAGCCCTCATTTTTGTTGCTCTAACTTTTTGTCGGACAAGTACTAAATATTATCTCAATAAAAATCTCTCGCAATCCAGTGCGGCAATACATCCCGAACCCGCTGCGGTGATCGCTTGTCGATAGTGTGGATCCTTAACATCTCCTGCTGCGAAGACCCCCTCAACAGATGTTTTCGAGGTGCCAGGAGTTGTGGCGATATAACCCTCACCATCAAGCTCTAGCTGACCTGCCAAAAACTCTGTATTTGGGTGGTGACCAATAGCTAAGAATAGACCAGCTACGTCGAGAGTTGTGTCTGTGCCATCATTATGGCGCGCCACAACACCTGTAACTCCACTGTCGTCACCCAACACCTCAACGACATTGTGTTCGAACATAACAGTTATATTCTCTGTCTCGAAAACCCTACGTTGCATAGCCTTCGAAGCGCGCAAGAAATCTTTGCGCACGATAAGATATACCTGCTTGCAAAGCGATGCTAGATAGGTCGCCTCTTCGCATGCTGTGTCGCCTCCACCTACCACAGCGACAACCTTTTTGCGATAGAAGAATCCATCACATGTAGCACAAGCGCTCACTCCCATGCCACGGAATTTTGTCTCGGATGGCAATCCCAAATATTTGGCTGTTGCACCAGTCGACACAATCACCGCATCGGCTTCGATATGGTGTGTGCTATCTACAACTGCCTTGAATGGACGCTCCGAAAGATCAATCGAAGTTATCACTCCTGTGCGAATATCGGCATCAAATCGTTGAGCTTGGCGTTTGAGATCCGCCATCATTTGTGTGCCATCTATTCCGTCGGGATAACCTGGGAAATTCTCTATTTCGGTGGTTGTGGTTAGTTGCCCTCCAGGCTCAATACCCTCATACAAAACAGGTTGTAGGTTGGCGCGTGCGATATATATCGCTGCGGTGAATCCAGCAGGTCCACTACCTATGATTAATGTTTTTACCTTTTCCATGGTTAATTAAAAAAATTAAATGCTTAAAATTTCGAGATCCTCTTCGTCGATATATCTCTGCTCGAAAGGCAAAATTTGTTCGCCCATATAGTTAAATAGCGCCCACTTATCACCTTGACGCACACGCGAAAGACCGCTATCAACGTCATAATCAACGATTTTGTATTTCGGTTCGATGATATAGTTTCCAGCCTTGTCGATAAGCCCCATTCCACTCTCCGTTTCGACCTCGGCACGTCCTTCGTGGAAGTCACCTGCCCACTTGAAACAACCATCTATAATGACCTTATTGTCGCAACTAACATACAAATATCCTTGATCGTTAGCAACACACACCAACTCTTCGAATGGACTACCAACATGTTTGTAGCCACTAAACAACGATGCTGGAAGTTTGTTGTGAGCGACATTGTGACCCTCTTCGGAGCTATCCAAATCTATATCTACGACGGTGTTAATCCACTCGCGAAGCGATGCAAACTCTTGGCTACAATCCTTCTCGTCGGTAGCTTTTTCGGTGTAGTGGTAACGTATGGCATAGATCTCGTAATTTTCGCCCACAATAACATTGTGAGGTGTGAGATTGTTGTGTACGAGACCCAACTTTTTGAACTCAGCCTCTAAACCATCCAACGCCGCCAATAGCCTTGTGCGCGAAGCATACTCCGCAAAATCGTAGAGCGTGCCTCCATCTGGAATTTGGTGCAACAGAAGGTCACATTTATAAACTTCACCTATGCGATTTACGACCGACATTTCGTCGATAAGGATCTCTGAATGTGTTAGATAAGGCGAATTATACTTCTTCATCAAGGTCACCTTACGCAGGCAATGCACATGAGCATCTTCGGTTAGAGGCATACCCAGAATATATCTTTTACCATCTTTAATAACCTCAGCCTCGGCAAAATTTGTTGTGCGCCAAATTATAGGCTCACCCTTTTTGTCGCAGACGATCTCGCCATCTGCCATAGTTGATAAGCGCGACGCAGGACGCTTCAAACACTCCTTAAATTGATTTATAGTTAGTCTCATGATGATTATCCTTTTTTGACGCTTATTGTTCCTATGTTTAAAATTGTAATTAACTCTGCAATAGAGCTATTGTAACTCACTCCCACAAATTCACCTTGGGTATTTATGCCCCTTAGTTCGCAAATTTGGTCTCTGTACAACGATGGCATAACACTCGATGCACGGCTCAAATCCTTAGCCTTCGTGTGGCAACAACACTCCACTTCGTCGGATGTTGGGAATATCATAGATTGGTGCGAACCCTCTTCGGTGGGTGTAGCTAGGTGTATATTTATAACAAAAACATTACCATCCGATGTCGAAAGTGAGCGTAATTTGCGCGATATATTCACAAAATCATCGGGTGTACAATCGGAGCTCTCGCCATCTGTGATATTAAAAATTATTGGCGGAAAGCTATTGTGATTCTCAGGCTTCGAGCACCATCTCTTCACCCAATCATATGTGTAGTTCAACACCTCGAATGTTGGTGTTTCGCCCGTGTGTTGAGGTGACACCCACTTTGGAGCCGAAATCGTGTGGGCAAAATCTTCACCCTGTGGATCTTTATAGATCACATCATACTCCATATGATCTACATTCTCGACCGCCTCCAACTCCTTGATAGAGACAAACGGAGAGTCATCCTCCGACGAACCCTCGGGTGTCAACATTGACCTCACCCCAGCACCCGAATAGCCGATTACCGCCACATCGTAGTAATCCCTGATTCCATCGTGGCGCTTTGCTCGCTCAATAAGTTCCGATAAAATTTGATTTGTTGCCAAGGCGACTGCCTCAGATTTAGAGATCTTAATCCCTTCATACTCCACGAGTTCTACCATTGATCCAGACTGATCTATCAAAATCACAAACGCCGTGCGATACTCTCGTGTTATGCTCTTCTCATACATAGCATATCCTCCTCCATATTATTATATTTATAAATTTCTAACCACCTTGTAATCAACCTCCACATCTTGTGGCGAAGAGGCGTGCAAACCATACCCCACAGCCATCGACATGTCGCAATCCTTATTCTTGTCGCTCTGTCTCATTTTATCGAGACTCTCGCGACTTGCCACCGACGACTCTATTGTGTTCTTTATCTCCTCCGATGATGGATAGTGACCCAACAATCCCCCCAACAACCAATATCCATAACCATAAACATAGTTATTATATTGTGTGCCGAACTCTCTAAATATATCATCAATTTGGCTAAGTTGAGTGATTCTCTCCAACTCAACATCTTCGATCATTTGATCTACCCTTTGAGCTGTGATATATTGCCCTGCAGCATCTATCCACACTCCATCGCCCATATATTTAGGGTCGGGAGAGGTTCCATCGCCACACTTCAACATCTCTCCAAGTGACGATGCAATTGCTTTGTTGTAGAGCCCTAAACCGCGCTTAAGGTGCGATGATTTTATCACCACTCGATTCCACATATATTGATCCGCACCAGGCTTTTGATCCATAAGCGTATGTATTGTATCTACCGCCGAGACCATTTGCGATGTGATATAGGGGTTGTGCTCCTCGAAATTAATAACCTCGCGACGCAGTTTTCGACCATCTCTAGCGCCCCATTTAGCTATATCTCGCTCCGTGCCATAGCTCGTAAGGTTGGCTCCTGGCATAAGTATCGAACGATCTTCATCATCTATGAGATAGGAAAAAGGGAATGCCTTGGTGTCGTGATGACGGGCATGATACCCCTTAACCATCGTATATGCCCCCTCCACAGCAGGTGCCATAATATAGGCTCCACTTGCAAATTTACACCCTCTCGGATGGATAGATTGGTGCACCGCGCCAGTTTTGAAGAGGTGGTTTGATTGGTTCGATCCACTTCCTGCATTAAAAAACGAAAACATACCAGCTATGAGTAGCGACGATTTATGGTGCGACACCGTGTAGGCACCAGCAAATATAGATGCCGCCTCTCCATTTTCGAGGTGGCTATTACCAAAAAAAACAGAATCTACCGCCGTGAATCCATTCGCAACGATCACCCCTTCGCCCACAAAGCATCGGCGCAAGGTAGCTCCCGTGTCGATAATCGACCCTTCGACCGCCACAAAATCTTCTGCTTTGACATCTACCCCCACGCGTGCTCCATCACACAATGTTCCATTGCAAAGCAACGAAGCGCCCTCTACAGCAACACCTCGACCAATACGCACTTCGCGCACAAATTTGGCTCCAACAATTATTGAACCTTCGCCCACAACTCCCAAATCTGATTCACTCGATATGGCGTATGAATCGACCATAGCTGATATTTTTGAACAAAAATCAACTTTGTGGCGATATGTAGCCCATACATAGGCTAGTGGAGCGCGAAGATCATCATATATTTTTATGGCACGTCCTCCATTTTCGTTAATCACAGCAACTTCGACTCCATTGCCAAAACAACTCTTAGATCTACACTCCAAACGATGAACAGACTCCACCCTAGCGTTGTCGCCAATAATGTAGTTCTTGATCGTTGAGTTTATGATTTTGGCACCTTCGCCCACAAAGACATAACCTTCGAATCGTGCACCAAATAGTTGCTCTTCGACAAAGTTTTTACTCACCTTCACTGCTTCCCACGACTCTGCACTGCACCCTCTCGATTGGAGAGTGGAGATTTGAGAGGGTGTAAGCCCATAATATTTGTTTGACTCTATTGTGTTCGATTCTATCATTGTTAAAATAAGAGATTGACGGTTACACAAATATAGTAAAACTTTATTAGAGTTGCAAGTTTTTTAATTAATTAGAATTACAACTCTTTTAATTATTTTTCGATCCTCCTCACAAATCTTCCGCAACAATCCAACACCATCCATCTGCCATCTAAACACACGGCAACCTCCCCCATGCTAAACTCCAACCCATCGTCGTAGATATGGGGTATAAAACAATCTCCTTGGGCTGTGGTGTAACCTACAAATCCATTTCGCAAACTCACATAAAGGGGCGATTGCGGAGCCGAAAGTTGGGGTGAGGTTTGCGGCGATGACAAGGAATTGAGGTATAATATTTCGCGCAGTTGAACGATATACTCATTAGATGTCGATAACAATTTAGCAACTCTATACGCGGAGTTCATATTTTTATCTTTGAACATCTCAATCATATAGTTCAACGCCTCGCAGCACCCCTTCAAAACTCTCTGAGGCTCGATCATCAACCCATCTCTAAAGATAAATTTTTTATATAAATCGGGCTTCACGCTAAGTGCCCTAAGGGCTGTAGATATTAAAGCTATAGAGTAATCATCCATATGCCGACTAAAACTTCGGGTTGTTCGCCTAGGGGATTGAAAAGCTGCCGTGCCGATCTCTACACTTTCGAATCCAGCCAATTCGGGGATAAAAGCGCCATCGAAATCAATAAGTTTAAGCTCCCCAGAGGGTGTCACAATTATATTTTCGACTGTTAGATCGCCGTGAGCCGACTCGCTATCTAGCAATTCAACCGCCAATTTATCGAAGTTATCTGCCAACAACTTTAATAGCTCTTGATTGTTGTTGTCGACCCCCTCCTCTATTTTTGTAAGTAGAGTTTCGCCATCAACCCATTCACCAATAACCACATCGATCCAATACCCCGATGTCGACGATGAATATATGTATAGTTCGTCGCACAGATAATTTGATCCATATATATTTTTCAGATGTTTTGTTTTGCGCATGTAGCATCGTATTGTAGCCCATCTATTATCAATGAGGATCTTAAACAACACTACATTGTTGCCAACCCTATAGAATATCTCGCCCGACTCACACCTCTCGAACTCTAAGTTCTTAAGTGTGCGAGTCCTTATGATAGAGCTCTTTACGCTATCTAATATCTTTATTACCGATGTTAATGCCATTTAGATGGTGTGTGTGTTATCCTAAAATTCCGATAAAGTTATACAAAATCCTCCCCCTCCCTTTCTCCTAAATTACTCCATCCAAACGATACAATAACCCTCTTCGACAATAAATCGTGCGCGATATTCTCTCTCCAAAATTTGCACTGTTATATCACATTTTTCGAAGTCAATATCCGTGATGGTTATATCACCAATAAAATCTAGAGGTTGATTCGCGATATATTTATATGCACACTCCTTGGCGCACCACCCTATAGCCAATCCATCTTTATCTCTATTTATGATTGCGGACTCCGAATCAGACACATAGCGCGACACAACGATAGAAAAATTTCGCCCCAACAACTCCATATCTACCGCACAGGGTCTATCGCTAAGCAACACCGCAATATGAGTTCGACAATGCGATACACTTATATATATAGGTATAGTTGAGCCAACAATATATGGAGCTCCCGAATTATGATACGCCACTTCGATACCCTTGCCATCAACACCCATAAAAGGCTCCTTCGACAATGACTCTCGCAGAGCTACTCTCCACGACAACCACTCCCTACGTCGACGCTCAGATCGAAACCCCTCGGCATGTAACCACTCTTGGGGCGCAACAATTGATTGTAGCTCGTCGAGCGAATATATCTCTTTGATTATAAGTTGTTTATTCATGTGATGGAGGCATCACTACGCGGATTTTTTCGATGCGTCGTCCGCTCTCTCCTCCCATAAATTCGACGGTGAGTTGTATGCCATGCACCGTGACGGAATCCCCCAATTTAGGGAGCGTGCGTTTAACTTCGAGGATCAAGCCTGCGAGGGTCTCCGCTCCGCCTTGAACATCTTTGAGCAGATCTTCGTCCAACGATAATATTCTTTCGAAATCACCTATATGAGTTTTACCCTCAAATATATAGGTGTACATATCTATACGCGTATATAACTTTTCGTCGTTGTCGCTTTCGTCCGAAATCTCGCCCACAATCTCCTCGATAATATCTTCCAGCGACACCAATCCTAGGGTCGAACCATACTCATCGACAACAATTGCCACGTGAACCTTACTCGTTTGAAACTCACCCAATAGATCGTTGATCTTCTTATGCTCAGGCACAAAGTATGGTTTGCGCATGAGTTGTTGCCACGCCACATCCTCTTGGTTTACATAGGGGAGTAGATCTTTAACATAGAGTATTCCACATATATTGTCGAGATTGTCATCGTGAATTGGTATGCGCGAAAACCCCGACTCTATAATCATGCTCTTAACCTTCGAGTATGGATCTGTGAGCGAAAGAGTTGTCATATCTACTCGCGAGCGCATGATCTCTTCGACCTCCGTATTTATAAAGCTCAATATTCCCGATAATATCCCCTTCTCCTCCTTTGTTGCACTTTGGGTCAAATCCACAGCATCGGCCAATTCGTCGAGCGATATTTCGGAGTGGTGCGATGCTCGTTGTCCCAAACGACTTCCAGCCTTCATCAACAACATTGACAATGGGTAAAATATCTTACGAAACAAAATCAAAGGTCGCGCCGCAACACGAGCAAATCCACGAGGTGCTGTTTGAGCAAACACCTTAGGGGCAATCTCGCCAAACAACAACAGCAAAAAGGTCACAAACACCATCTTAAACATAAACTCGAAACGAGTAAATTCAAAGATGGAATCAATGAGATTTGCCGCCAATATAGAGATGCTGATGTTAACTAAATTATTGACGACAAGTATTGTAGCCAACAACAAATCGACATTCGACAGAAGTTCCAACACCGCGACATTGCGAGGGGTTTTATCCTCCTTAAATTCGCGAATATCGGTGTGATTAAACGAAAAAAAAGCCGCCTCGGCACCCGACACCAAAGCCGATAATATCAATAGTGCAACAATTATAGCAAGTTGCACGACATCGTCAGAACTAAGACCATTAAAAATTATACCCAGATCTGTTTCCAAAATTATTCAAATAAAAGATTATCATCACCGTACTTTTCACTAGGTAGGCTTTCGTTGGATTTTATGGTCTCGCGACGCAAAGATGGAGCCTCGGTTATAAATTGGGAATTTCGCAATTTATATGCAGGTCGATCCAAAAGAGCCTCTATATTAGCATATTTCGACGATCTCCCACCCAGTATCACTTGATGTGGTTGGTGTGATGTCGATGGAGTTCTTTTGTTGGACGCATATGGATCTAAGTCGCTTTCGTGTTGTATGACTGTTTCGAGAAGCGGTTCGCGCTTAACTGCTCTAGTCGACACGACAGTGACATTATCATTATTGTTTGATTTGGATGCCGACTCCATATTTTCAAGACCCGTTGCCACCAATACCAACTCCATAGCGTTGCCCAAATATGGCTTTTCGCTCGTTCCCCAGATGATATTTGCATTTATGGTCTTTCCATTTTCGTCGATTGTTGTGGCATGCTCTTGAACATAACGCATCACCTCAGTCACCTCATCCATTGCCAAATCATCCGCATCGGCAACCGAGAAGTTCAACAATATATTCTTCGCACCTGCGATTTTGTTATTATCCAAAAGAGGTGAGTTTAATGCTCGTTTAGCGACCATCTCTGCACGATTATCTCCCTCTGCACACTCCACACTCATGTGTGCACGACCGCTTGCACGCATCACTTTGCACACATCCGCAAAGTCGACATTCACCAAGTCACTCTCCACAGTTATGATCTCCGCGATACCCTTCGCCGCCGAACACAAAATATCATCCGCCTTGCTAAATGCAGTTTTGAGCGAAAGACGACCATATAATTTTAAGATATTCTCGTTGTTGAGAATAAGCAATGAGTCGATATTTTGACGCAACTCCTCAATTCCGACCATCGCTTGGTTGTAACGGGTATTTCCCTCCACAATAAGTGGCGATGTGACGATTCCCACCGTGAGGATCCCCATCTCTTTGGCTAAGCGAGCCAACGCTGGCGATGCTCCAGTTCCAGTTCCTCCACCCATACCTGCGGTGATAAACAACATCGAAGTGTTGAGCGACTCTAACTTTTGGCGCACCTCCTCCATCGACTCAACTGCGGCACGACGACCCTCCTCGGGGTCGTTTCCAGCCCCTAGACCTTCGCTTCCCAATCGTAATCTATTCTCCACAGGGCTCTTATCGAGGGCTTGTTGGTCTGTATTACACACCAAAAAGTTTACACCTGTGATTCCCATCTTCCACATATGATTTACAGCATTGCCACCCGCGCCACCGACTCCCATTACGGTAATCATTGATGAGGGTTGGTATCCTACTGATAGCTCTTTTAATAAATCTTCACTCATTTTGTATATATTTTTAATCCTCCATCCATCTCTTTGTTTATATCTACTCTCTTATTATACAGCTATATAGATATTGGATGGATATATGATTCTCATTTTTATTAATAATTTAGATTGGTTAAATCTCCTCGTCGTCATTGGCGGCACCAAATCCATCGTTGAGTTTGTCGAGTGCAAATTTTACCATTCCCGAAAAACTCAATCCGCGACGTTGTTTCGCATCTTTATGTTCCGCGCCATTCGACTTTTTAACCTCTACCTTCTCTTCTCCTATCTCTTCGTCCAACGCAACATCATCTTTGAATGACTCCTTTGTGAATGACTCCTTTGTGAATGACTCCTCTTTCGACTTATCGTCATATTTATCTTCATCTCTATCGTCACTACTACCTCCAAAAGGCGCTGTCGCAGAAGAGTTATAACCCCTTGATTGTTGCGCCTCTGCAGGTTGCTCCGCATATGTTGGTGGGGTATATGGTCGTGGTGGCGGAGGGGTATATATCTCCGATTTATTAACCCTCGGAGGCTCCATTCGAGGAGGAACAGCACCCATCGAAGACTCCCTTATTGCAGGATTTGCCAAAGGCGATTTTATGTTTTGTGACACATTTTGATTTTGAGGCTCCGCAACCTCCGTAGGCTCCACAACCATATCGGTGTCGATAGGGGTGTTGTCCCCCGTGATGCAACTACCTATAGCCATGCCTCTTAGCAATATACCAACTGCTGTGGCATACTCTGGCGAATCAATAATATCTAACGACTCTTCGGCAATACCATCCATCGGAACTCCGATTCGCACCTCCATATCGATCATTCGTCTAAACAACTCATCAATATTTGCCAATTTCGCAGAACCTCCCGTGACAACAACTCCATATGGAAGTTTATCGGCATATCCCGACTCCTCGATTTCGTTCCTCACAAACTCCACCAACATCGACATACGAGCCTCTATAGCCACCGCCAAATTGTAGAGCATAATGTTTCGAGAGTCGCGCGGAGTTCGCCCAGGAACTCTAACTGCCTTATTTTCGGGCACTAGATCCGCCACAGCCGAGCCATATTGACACTTTAGTTTCTCGATATATTTATCGGGAATCATCATCGTGCGTATATCTTGGTTGATTGATGTTGCGCCCATTGGGATCGAGACTATATATCTCACCACGTTGCGATAATATATCGTAACATCGGTCAATCCTCCTCCGATATTAACAACCGCTACACCCTCCTCCTTCTCGTCCGAAGTGAGCACCGATTCAGCTACCGACAGTGCGTTGGGGATTGCTCTAAGCATCTTGATTCCCACCTTGCTAAGTGCATTTTCGAGACGTTGCATAGGGGTGTTGCCACACAACACGAAGTTAAAGGTTGACGACAGTCTACGACCAAACGACCCAACAGGGTTCTTAACCTCCTTAGCTTCGTCGACCACATAATTTTGGGGCAGACGCTCCATAATAGTCTCATTATCGGGGGCTTGAACATGGCGCATTCGTTCAAACAAAGCTGCCACATCCTCTTGACTCACGCCATTGTGCGGTTGGGTGACATAGATGTGATCCGAGTGGCAAGCAAATCGAACAAATTCGCCCGATATACCTGCATAACTCTCCATGATTCTGATATTTAGACTCTCTTCTACTTGAGTTATGGCTGTGCGGATAGATGCCTCGACAAGTGCTATGTTGTCGATCATACCACATTTTACACCTTCGCAAGGGCAACTCACGATTTTATTTATAATAACCATGCCGAGTTGATCTTTGGAACCAACCACCACCACCACGTTTGATTCTCCAAGATCTATTGCGACTGTATATTTTTTATTTTCAACCACTTTGTGTGTTCTATTTTATTTACAAACTACTTGATTTTTATACTCGACATTGATAGTTTGGTATCTATTCCACCCCACTCGGCGGAGCCCATTTTCATAAAACGCCATCAGCTTTTCTAATTTTTCTTCGACTCCCTCTTCGCCTTTTTGCAGTTGAGAGGCACTTTTTAGTGATCCAAATTCAACTTTAAAATCTCCACTGCGCACCACCAAATCCACCCTCAGGGAACCACTATGACTCTCTGAGGCTACAATTTGCACTACTTCGGAACTCCAAAACTTATCATTTTCGACTATATGCACAAAGTTAATCAAATTCATGAAATCTACACACCTTTTTTGCAACTTTTTTTCCTCCAAATCCAATCTACTTTGTTTTGCCGATATTTGTGCTATCTTATCGGCTATAACTCGACTTCGATATTGGTACAACTTCCTTAGTTTCGCCTTTTTGGCTCTTAGCTCAACGACCTTTTTGTCGAACTTTTCATCACTTTCGAACCACCCTTTTTTGATAAACATTCGTCTCAGTTCACGAATATCCTCCATATTCTCCATCTCTTGTTCATAGAGTGGATATTTTTCTCGCTCAATCTCTTGTCTGCGCTCTTCGAATATCTTTTTTTGAGCCTTCACAAAATCATCTATGTTTCCACGATACGATGGTGGAAATGGAGGTCGATACCCCCCCGTCACAATCGGCAAATAGATCGACGCATAGGATGGAGCCTCAAATATATACCCCTCGCGAGTGGTGTAGCCGTTATATCCATCCATCAACAATCTTAGTGCCGCGTGTCGTTGAGTGAGCTCAACCTTCAGCGCGCCACTTCGTGTGGGGTAGATTCTCGCCTGGTCGACAAATCCATTTTTAAGTATTCGACTCTCTATTTCGCCCAAAGGAAGATCTTTGAGCGGTTGACCTATGATTTTGATGCTACTACCCGAAATCCACCCCCTCACCATAGGTGTGGTGATTAGGTTTCCGTGCATCGCACTATCTAAAATTACAATATCTATACGCTCTATTGTTTGACTTTGACGAATTGCACGCGACAAATTTGCGGAGTATATTACATACCCCGCAATCAATATCCACACAAAAGTATATAGCGTATATCGTGCTATTTTAGACCACATTACATTTTTTGCTTATTACTCGTGCCAACCCCTCACAACAAGTGTCAATGTCGCCCGCTCCAAACGAAATAACTACATCCGTCTCAGTAGATGCAATATAATCTACTAATTTTTCACGTTCAATAATCGTGCAGGGACTCTTCACCAAATCGGCAATAATTTGAGTTGTTATCCCCTCTATTGGCAATTCACGCGCTGGGTATATCGGCAACAACACAACCTCGTCGGCACACGACAATGCCTCGGCAAATTCGGTGTACAAGTCTCGTGTTCTAGTAAATAGATGGGGTTGAAAAATCGCTGTGACCCTTCGCCCTGGATATATCTGTGCCACCGATGTTAGGGTCGCCATCAACTCGCGCGGATGGTGTGCATAATCATCCATATATACCCCCTTCGGAGTATTTACCCACACATCTAATCGACGTTTGATTCCCTTAAATTCGGCAAGTGCACGCTTTAACTTCTCTACATCTAGATCCCTATTTTCGTGCTTTGCAGCACACCACAACGATGCCACTGCCGCCACTGCATTTTCGAGGTTAACCCATCCAGGAACCCCTAACCGACAATCACTTAACACCCCACTTGGAGTCACAATATCGTAGCTATAAACCCCTCCATCGAGTAGTTCATAACGACTTATATAAAAATCACATTCCTCATCAAACGAATATCTCCACACATCAATTTCGGGGTTATCGATCACCAAATCGACCCCCTTTTTGATGATGAGCGCGCCCCCTGCCTTGATCCGCCCTATGAATTGCGAGAATGCCTCCTTCACCGCTTCATGCGTGCCATATATATCGAGATGGTCTGCATCGGCAGATGTCACCACCGCAACATCGGGCGACAATCTCAAAAACGACCTATCGAACTCATCCGCCTCCACAGCGATTCTATCCCCTGAGCCCAACACCAGATTGGAGTCAAAGTTTTTGGATATAGCCCCCAAAAATGCACACCCTTGCCCCTCGACCGCATGGTTCAACCACGCAATTAAGGTCGATGTCGAACTCTTGCCGTGTGTGCCTGCCACCGCCATCACATACTTTCCTGCGGTTAGCACCCCCAACATTTGCGAACGTTTCACCACCTCGAAACCTCCACTCATAAAGTGCATAAGCTCCGTATGGTCGCTCGGGATTGCTGGAGTATAGATTATGGTACAACTCTGCGGATCTAGAAAATTGGGTGCTACGAGAGCCAAATTATCTTCGTAATGGATCTGTGCCCCCTCCGCCTCCAATTCAGCGGTGAGAGGTGTTGGCGTACGATCATATCCGCCGACGCTATACCCTTCGTGCAAAAAATATCGAGCAATGGCACTCATGCCAATACCTCCGATTCCTACAAAATATATGCTTTTTGTGCTCATCACATTATCAACTTTTTGATTATTACATTATCACCTTTTCGATAACATCCACGATTGATTGTGCAGCATCTTCGGTTGCCAACTTTTTGATATTTTCGCTAAGCGATGACATCAACTTTTCATCTGCCAAAGTTTTAGTTACAAGCGACATACCCTCCACTTGAGCATCCTTATCGGCAACCATAAGCGCCGCCGATTTCCCAACCAAAGCCTGAGCATTTTTGGTTTGGTGATCCTCCGAAACATTGGGCGAAGGGACAAATATCGTGGGCAATCCCACCTCGCAAAGCTCCGAAATTGTGCACGCTCCGCTCCTAGAAATCACAATATCTGCCGCACCATAAGCATACTCCATACGCTCCAAAAATGCCCCCTGCCAAATATGAGACGTTGGATTTTCGGCAAGAAACTTAGTCATCTCCGTTTGGTAATATTTACCCGTTTGCCATATCACCTGAAACTTCGGAGCCTCACCCCCAAGCGACACAATCCAACTCTTCATCATATTATTGAGCGTTCGTGTACCCAACGATCCACCCACAACCAACACAACAGGAAGCTGATCCGTGAAGCCAAAATATTTAAGCGCCTCCGCCTTACACTCCTTAACTTTCGAGAAGTTCGAACGCAGAGGGTTTCCTGTGAGGATGATCTTTTCGGGTGCGAAGAATTTATCCATATTATCATACGCCGCACACACATACTTAACCTTACTACCCAATATCTTGTTCGTAAGTCCAGCGTATGAATTTTGCTCCTGAATTATCGTTGGCACGCCACATTTTTGCGCCGCCCACAATACGGGTGCCGACGCATAGCCTCCGAAACCCATCACTAGATCAGCCTCAAAGTCCTTTATTATGCGCTTTGCACGTCGAATACTCTTCATAAGTTTGAATGGCACTTGAATATTGCGCCACTCCAAACGACGTTGCAACCCTGCGATAGGTAGACCCTCAATCTTATATCCCAAAGCTGGCACCTTCTCCATCTCCATACGACCATCGGCTCCGACAAACAATATCTCTACATCGTCGCCAAAACGAGCCTTAAGCGCTTCGGCTACCGCAACAGCAGGATAGATATGACCACCTGTTCCGCCACCCGAAAGTATTATCTTTTTCATATTCTTTAATTTTTAAATATCTAGTATAAAGGTCTCTATAAGTTTAGTCGACTGCAAATTATCGACCACACCCCCTTACGATTTATCGACCCCAACCATCACGATCCAAACTCCGATAATTTATCGCCTCTGCAATATGAGCCACCGAAATATTTACAACACCCTCCAAATCGGCAATCGTGCGAGCAACCTTAATAATTCTATCATAAGCGCGTGCCGATAACTTCAACCTCTCCATCGCCACCTCCAACATCTTGCGCGCCGCATCATCCAAAGGGGCATAAGCTCTAAGCATCTTACTATTCATCATAGCATTGGTATGAACCCCATCAACCCCCTCAAATCGTCGACTTTGCACCTCGCGAGCACGCATCACACGTGTGCGAATTACTGCGCTCGACTCCTCTACCTTGGTCGACGAGATCTCGGCAATCGAGAGAGGAATCACCTCGATGTGTAGATCTATACGATCCAACAGAGGTCCCGAAATCCGCCCCATATATCGGTGCACCGCTCCAGGCGAACATGTACACTCCTTATCGGGATGGTTGTAATATCCACATGGACAGGGGTTCATCGACGCTATAAGTGTGAAATTCGCTGGATACTCCACCGAATATTTCGCCCTCGAAATCGTAATCCTCTTCTCCTCCAAAGGTTGCCTCAACACCTCCAACACACTGCGCCCAAATTCGGGCAACTCATCCAAAAAGAGGATTCCATTATTCGCCAACGACACCTCTCCTGGCTGTGGCGATTGCCCACCTCCAATAAGTGCCACTTGCGAAGTTAGGTGGTGCGGAGCTCTAAAAGGGCGTTGCCTCATAAGCCCCGATTTGAGGTTGAGTTTACCTGCCACCGAGTGGATCTTGGTTGTCTCCAACGCCTCCTCCATATCTAGGGGAGGGAGTATCGACGGCAATCGTCTCGACAACATCGTCTTACCCGACCCTGGAGCTCCAATCATAATTACGTTGTGTCCTCCCGCCGCGGCAATCTCCATCGCTCGTTTCACATGGGCTTGCCCCTTAACATCCGAAAAATCCTCTACGTATAACTTTTCATTTTCGCCCCTCTCACTCTCCACTATATATTTTATTGGTTCAATCTCCTCCACCCCATTCATCCAATCGACCACTTGGCGCAAAGATTCAACCCCCAATACCTCTATTCCTTCGACTATCGACGCTTCCAGTCCATTTTCAACTGGCAAAACAATATATTTAAGCCCACATTTGCGAGCCTCCACCGCCAAAGGCAATGCTCCTTTTATCGCCCTAATGGATCCATCCAACGACAATTCACCCAAAAACATCGTCTGTTCAAATTTATCGCTAACAATTTGACCCATAGCGCCCAACATGCCAACTGCAATGGGCAAATCGAACCCCGATCCCTCCTTGCGCAGATCGGCTGGAGCGAGATTTACGACCATCTTTTTGGCTGTCATACTCAGCTTTGAGTTTTCGAATGCTGCACGTATTCTCTCTTGTGACTCCTTGATCGCACTATCGGGAAGCCCCACCAAAAAGAGACCCATTCCCCCCTCTCCGAGGCTCACCTCGACTGTAACCTTCACTGCATCTATGCCAAATATAGCACCTGAATATCCCTTTATAAACATCAACTAATGGAGATTAAAATGGTGCATCTTCATAACCTTGACCTGGAGATGTCATATCAAATCCACTACTAGCCAACGAAACATCGGCTAAACCTCCGCCTCCGCCCTGCATATCGGCATTCGAAGAGCTTGGGAAGTTTTCATATTGAGGCTCCTGACCGCCACCGTGACCGCCATGCCCCATTCTCTCGATAGCCAAATCATCCGAATCAGCAAATCGAGCCTGCTCCTTGATGAACTTCAATGGTATATCGCACACCTCACCATTACGGTGTTTTGCCAATATAATCTCCGCCATACCTGCCGTAGGCAATCCCTCTTCGGTTTGTGTTATTCCATAATATTCGGGGCGGTGGATAAATGCCACAATATCGGCATCCTGCTCAATTGCTCCCGATTCACGAAGGTCGGATAGTTGCGGACGCTTAGATCCGCCACGCATTTCGGTGGCACGGCTCAACTGCGAAAGTGCGATGATTGGAACATTCAACTCCTTGGCTATAGCCTTCAATGTTCGCGATATAAATGCCACCTCCTGCTCGCGGTTTCCGCGCGTATCGGTCGATCCTGTCATCAACTGCAAATAGTCGATGATGATGATCTTTATGTCGTGATGTATCTTTAGTCGCCTAGCCTTCGATCTAAACTCAAAGACCGAAAGGGCTGGCGTATCATCTATATATAATGGAGCTGACCCCAAAGGTTTAGTTGCCGACTCTAGGTGTTTCCACTGATCGGACGTTAGCTGTCCGCTCTTGATAGCAGTTCCCGACAACCCCGTCTCCGCCACAATCAGACGCATCATAAGTTGGACTGATGACATCTCCAGCGAAAAGAACGCCACCGCTTGGTCATGCTCCAACGCCATATTACGCGCCATGGTGAGTACAAATGCGGTCTTTCCCATCGAAGGACGCGCCGCCACAATCACCAAATCGGAGAGTTGCCACCCCAAAGTTTTCTTATCTATGGCGGCAAATCCCGAAGGGACTCCATTGAATGAGTTTTTATTCTTCGCCGCCTCCTCGATTTGTGCCAACGCTTGAGCCAACAGATCGCGCGAAGATTGCACCGATCTTTTCACATGTCCTTCGGCAACTTTAAAGATTGCACCCTCAGCAAAACCTATAAGTTCGGTGACATCCACCGACTCATCATATGATTGATTCTGAATCTCGGATGCGGAGCGTATAAGTTCGCGTTGTACATATTTTTGAGCTATGATCTTGGCGTGAAACTCCACATTCGCCGCCGAATCGACCTTTTGGGTCAATTGTGCGAGGTATGTTGTTCCTCCAACCGAATCTAAACTTCGTTCGACCCTGAGTCGCTCTGTTACCGTAAAAAGATCAATGGGTTTGAGTTCTGCCGATAGATTTTCGATAGCTTTGTAGATCACTTGATGGGCAGGGATATAGAACGCCTCGGGGGCGATATACTCCTGCACAGCGATCACACTATCCTTCTCCAACATCAAGGCACCCAACACCGCCTCTTCCAATTCGGGGGCTTGTGGTGGGAGTCGCCCCTCTTCGGGGAGAAAGTTGTTTCTATATTGATCTCTATTACGTTTAGAAGGGTTATAATCTTGTGCCATAGGGTCGCATTTATTCAATTTCCAAAAGTAGTTATTTTTTTTGAATATTACTTTAGGTAAGTTCTATTTTCTCCCTATTTTTAACTCTTAACAAGATCAACAAAGGTTTCTCGACTAGCTTAATGAATAGCCGCTATAAAATATCTATCTCGAAACCAAGCGGTCGCACAACCTCATAAACCGCCTCTTTTGAGACGCTTCCTTCGACCTCGACTATGCCACTGGTCAAATCAATATCTACTGCAATAACCCCTGGAAGTGCGACAATCGCCTTCTCGACATTTGCTTTGCAGTGGTTGCAACGCATCCCACCCACTGTGAATCTTTGAGTTTCAACCACCTCCACAACTCCATGGGTGTGCGTAACTCCTCCAAAAAATTTAAGTATATAGCTATTTATTAGCAACACGACAAAGAGTATCGATGAAGCCAAATGCCACCACGACACCGCCACATCTCCTCCACATTGACCACAATCATCAACTATCGACAACTTGGGCACAAACCACTGCGCAGGAAGTGCAAAGTCAATAAATACAGCAAATACGATAGCTCCCAATATGATGCTCAAAAGATATAGAAGAGTAACTCGTGCACCAAGCACTTTTCTTAACACCGTCAATGTTGCAACATTTGTAGCGGGTCCAGCCATCAAAAATATAAGAGTAGCTCCAGGCGAAACTCCCATCATCAACAACGACAAAGCGATTGGAATAGAGCCTGTAGAACATATATACATCGGGATAGATAACAACAACACAACCAAAATATTGAGAATATAATAATCTCCTAACACCTCAAAAACACTCGATGGCACAAATGCCGTAATAGCAGCGGCGATCACGAGTCCCACCGTTAGCCACCCCCCAAGATCTTGCAACATATCGACAAATCCATATTTAAGAGCATCAACAACCGTAGGTCGCTTAGATTCTGATGTAGAGTCCCCATTGTTCGATGGCGAAATCCTCGATTTGCCCATATTCTCCCCATATTCGCGCGAGAATCTATTCACAAGCGAGCCTCCCAAAAGCGCCACAACAAAAGCGACAATGGGTCTAACAATAGCAAAAGGCAATCCAAATACTCCATATGTTGCCAATATAGAGTCTACACCCGTTTGTGGTGTGGCGATCAAAAACGAAACTGTTGCACCATCCGAAGCCCCCTCCTTTTTGAGAGACATAGCCGTAGGAATCACTCCACACGAACATAGGGGCAGTGGCACCCCAAAGAGAGCCGACAAAAAGACCGACTTAAATCCCTTTTTAGATAGATATTTACTATATGCTGTTTGGGGCACGTAGACATGAAGTAGCCCTGCAACTAAAAACCCCAACAATAAATAGGGTGACATTGCATTGAGGATACTAAGTAATTCGTTGAAGTATTCCATAATCAATTATTGTTTTTTATTTGCCTGCAAATATATATATTTACATCTATATATATAAATAAAAGTCCCAATATATTAAAAATAACAATCTATTTCTAATATATTGGAACTTTTCATATGCGCCTCCCTAGATTACCAAAGCAACCTAAGAGTGTCACAGCAAGCTCTTATGCCCTATACAGTCATAATCTCAGCCTCTTTAGCCACCAATACTGCATCTATCTTCTTGCTGAATTTATCAACTAGCTTAGTTGCTTGAACCTCACCATCCTTAGCCTCATCTTCGGGCATGCCATCTTTTTGAGCCTTCTTGAAGGCATCCACAGCGTCGCGGCGAGCATTGCGCAAACTGATACGTGCAGTTTCGCCCTCAGCCTTCACCTTCTTAACCAATTCGCGACGACGCTCCTCGGTTACAGGGGGCAACGATAGGCGGATCTGCTCGCCATTGTTCGATGGAGCGAGTCCTATATTTGAATCTATAATAGCCTTCTCGATAGGGCGCATCATATTTTTGTCCCAAGGCTGAATGATGATAGTCTTAGCATCTGGCACCGTAACACTCGCCACACCCGACACAGGGGTTTGCTGACCATAATACTCCACCATCACACTATTCAAAACGCCAGTCGAAGCTTTTCCAGCACGAACATTTGACAACTCCTCCTCGAAGTGGTCGAAAGCCTTCTGCATACGCACAGAGGCATCATTAAGAATCTCTTTTGTCTCCATATATTAATAATATTATTTATCTTTTATAGTGTAACAACAGTTCCAATATTCTCACCCTCCAATACCTTAGCTAAATTACCAGGGGTATCCATATCAAACACAACAAGCCCAAGTCCATTCTCCTTGCAAAGAGTAAAGGCCGTGAGATCCATAACCTTCAAACGACGCTCATACACCTCGTCGAACGATATAGTGTCGAACTTCGTAGCCGAAGGATCTTTTTCGGGATCGGCGGTATATATACCATCCACACGTGTGCCCTTCAACATCACCTCCGCCTCGATCTCTATTCCGCGAAGTGCCGAAGCGGTGTCGGTCGAGAAGTATGGATTAGATGTTCCACCTCCAATGATTACCACATATCCAGCATCGAGAAGCTCCAACGCCTTAGTCTTCGAAAAATACTCACCAATAGGCTCCATACGAATCGAAGTCAACACCTTGCTCTTCACGCCACACGCTTCGAGAGCCGAATGCAACGCCAAAGAGTTAATTATAGTTGCCAACATACCCATTTGGTCACCCTTCACGCGGTCATAGCCAATCTTCGAACCACTAAGTCCGCGGAAAATATTACCGCCACCAATAACGATTCCGATATGTACACCTTGCGCTGCGACAGCTTTAATTTGTTCGGCATACGACGATAGCATATCGGTCGAAATACCATACTTTTGAGCACCTTGAAGTGACTCACCACTAAGTTTTAGTAGTATTCTCTTATATTTCATGTGATAAGGTTTGGAATTATTTTATATTTGTTTGCGAAGGTAACGATTTTTTTGAGATTTCTTATACTTTTTTCATATCTTTGTAGATCGAAATGAATAGAGATTACAAAATATTAGATCGAATAAACTCTCCTGCTGAACTCAAACAACTCAGCATGGAGCAACTCGATGTCTATTGTAAGGAGCTACGCCACTACATAATCGAGGAGTGTGCCACAAATCCAGGACACCTTTCGTCGGGACTTGGAGTTGTGGAACTTACGGTGGCTATACATTATGTTTTTGATACCCCCACAGACAAATTAGTGTGGGATGTCGGACACCAAACATACCCCCACAAAATCATAACAGGTCGATTTGAAGCCTTTGCCAACAAACGTCGAAAGGGAGGCATAAGTGGATTTCCCAAAATGAGCGAGAGCACCTACGACTCTTTTGGTGGAGGTCACGCCTCGGTATCTATATCGGCAGCCTTTGGAATGGCAAAAGCGGCGGAGCTTCGTGGCTCCGACGAGAGAGTTGTTGCGGTTATTGGCGATGGGTCGATGACTGGAGGTTTAGCATTCGAGGGGCTCAACAACGCTGGAGCTAGCCCCAGCACAGATATGCTTGTTATTCTCAACGACAACCATATGGCAATCGACAATGCCACAGGAGCACTCAGCAACTACCTGTTAAGGATCTCGACATCGCGCAAATATAATCGCTTCAAACAGTGGTTGTGGCGCGGCTTGGCTCGTTCACCTCGCATATTGAGGGGTTTTCAGCTTATGGGTAATGGTCTAAAGCAGGGGATTTTGCGTAATAGCAACCTCTTCGAATCGTTGAATTTCAGATATTTCGGCGTTGTGGATGGGCACAATGTCCATAAATTGGTGAAGGTTCTCAAAGCACTTCGAGGTATGAAGGGTCCCAAACTCCTGCACGTTATGACCATCAAGGGCAAAGGTTACGACCCTGCCGAAAATAATATCGAATGGCATGCGCCAGGTCGTTTTGACCCCTCAACAGGAGTGAAGATGACCTCAGGGGCTGCGACAGATAGATTCCAAGATGTATTTGGCGAGAGCCTTGTGGAGCTCGCTCGTATGGATAGTCGCGTGGTGGGTATAACCCCTGCTATGTTGAGCGGTTGTTCGATGAATATCCTTCAGCGCGAAATGCCCGAGAGGTGTTTCGATGTGGGAATCGCCGAAGGACACGCGGTGACCTTCGCTGCGGGTGTAGCCACGGGAGGAATGATCCCATTTTGTAATATCTACTCAACATTTATGCAACGCGCCTACGACAATGTTATACACGACGTGGCGATCCAAAATCTCCCCGTTGTGTTGTGTCTCGATAGAGGAGGCTTGGTGGGCGAAGATGGAGCGACACACCACGGGGCGTTCGATATGGCTTACTTCGCAACTATTCCGAACCTTATAATCGCAGCTCCGCGCAACGAACTTGAACTTCGCAACTTGATGTTCACGGCATTGAGTGTAGCTTCACCATTTGTAATTCGCTATCCACGAGGAGGTGGCGAAGGTGTGGCATGGAGAGGCACAGAGTTTAAGGCGCTACCTATTGGGCGAGGTGAATGTTTATGTTCGGGCGATGATATAGCGATTGTAACTATCGGATCAACAGCACGTTTTGCATCTAGTGCAATTACACGATTGACTAACGAGGGATACTCTGTAGCCCATTACGATATGCGATTTGTGAAGCCCCTAGATCACGATATGCTCCGCGAGATTGCTCAAAAATTCGACCATATAATCACCATCGAAGATGGAGCCTTGAGGGGCGGTGTGGGCGAAGCTATCATATCGTTCTGCAACTCGATTGACGCAACGACAAAGATCCATACGCTCGGAATCCCCGACCGTTTTATCGACCATGGCACCCCAGCAGAGCTATATGCGGAGTGCGGTTTTGATGCAGATGGAGTATACTCATGCGTTAAGAGTATACTAAAATAACAAAGAAACATCTTGGCATAGTAGATGCAAAGCATAAGGCAAACAACAATGCCAAAAATTATGCACTATGTTACTTATTTCATTCTCTATTTTACTTATTCTTTGCTCGGCTCCGACATGTGTTGCCGAGAATGTCGATAACACCCCCGTAAGCGAATTTGACTTGGAGCGCTACATGGGAAAATGGTACGAAATCGCTCGATTAGACAACCGCTACGAACGCAATCTTAGCGAGGTCACTGCCGAATATACCCTCGACAACGATCTCAACATCACAATCCTAAATCGAGGATTTAACACCCACGAATTGGAGTGGAAAGAGGCATATGGCAAAGGCGAAACGACCCCGATAAATGGGCAACTTAAGGTGTCGTTTTTTCTGTTTTTCGCCACAGATTACAATGTTATGGCGCTAGGAGACAATTATGAATGGGCTCTGGTAGGCTCCAAATCGCATAAATATCTCTGGATTTTGTCGCGCACACCATCACTCGACGAAGATACGCTGTCCCATATCATGGGACTTGCACATGAACGAGGATATGATGTCGAAGCTCTTAATATCATCGAACATACAGAGGTGTAGGTTGGGTGATATTCCCCAAATGGAGTTAACTAAATATAATAAAAAGGGGAAGGAATTATTTTCCCTCCCCCCTTTTAATCAATCTATTTAAATCAATCTTACAACTCCGCCATTACAGGAATATCCATTGCTGCATATACTCCCGATGTCAATTTGTCGCGAACCGCAAGAAGAGCGTTTAGTGCGTAGTCTACATCTTCGAGTGAGTGAGCCGCTGTAGGGATCACACGAAGGATGATCTCGCCCTTAGGGATCACTGGATAGATCACAATCGAGCAGAAAAGAGCATGGTTCTCGCGAAGGTCAACAATCAAGTTTGTTGCTTCGTTCACTCCACCCTTCATATATACTGGAGTCACAGGCGATTGAGTCACGCCAATCTCAAATCCATTAGCTTTAAGTCCCGATTGCAAAGCGTTAGTTATCTCCCACAACTTAGCCAAATACTCTGGGTGTGCCTTGATAAGCTCCAAACGCTTAAGGGCTCCCATAACCATCGGCATAGGCAACGACTTAGCATAAAGTTGCGAACGCATATTGTAGCGGAAGAAGTTAATCAACCATTTTGGGCCCGCTACGAAGGCTCCGATTCCAGCCATTGACTTCGCGAAGGTGTTGAACAATACATCTACTTCGTCGATCACTCCGAAGTGCTCCGCTGTACCGCGACCATTAGCACCCATAGTTCCAAATCCGTGAGCATCGTCAACTAAAAGGCGGAAGTTAAACTTCTTCTTCGCCTCGACAACTTTGTCCAAGAATCCGAGGTCTCCCTTCATTCCGAATACACCCTCGGTGATAACCAACACTCCACCTCTTTGTGATTCTGCAAGATCTGTAGCGTGTTGAAGTTGTTTGTGCAAAGACTCTTCGTCGTTGTGACCATATACAAATCTTTTACCCTTGTGCATACGCAATCCGTCGATGATACAAGCGTGACACTCAGCGTCATAAACCACAACATCGCGGTGAGTAAGCAAGCAATCAATGATCGAGATCATACCTTGATAACCGAAGTTAAGAAGGAACGCATCATCTTTGCCCACGAAATCGCAAAGCTCGCGCTCCAACTGCTCGTGATATTTTGTTTGACCGCTCATCATACGTGCACCCATAGGTGCTGCCATACCGAAATCTGCTGCACCCTTAGCGTCAGCTTCGCGCACTTCGGGGTGGTTTGCCAAACCTAGGTAGTTGTTCAACGACCAGTTGAGCATCATTTTACCACGGAATTTCATGTGAGGACCTAGCTCACCCTCCAACTTAGGGAAGGCGAAATATCCGTGAGCTGCATTCATATATTGCCCGATGGGGCCGCCTACATTTTTTTCGAGGCGTTCAAAAATATCGACCATGTTTTAATCTGTTTATAGTTATATATAGATAAGCAAAGGTAACAATTAATTTTTTATTACAACCACATATCATCTAAAATTTCAGGAAAACGCAGTTTTCCCAGCCCGTGTGGCTCGCACCGCCCGCCTGGCGCTAAGGCAGTCTTCTCACTCCGCCCTCCCCACCTATTTTACGAATCATCCTATAACTCCGAGCAATCTTCAGTGCCACGCATTTCGATGATGTATTTTTCGCCTCCTGCGACGCCCGAAATATCATTCCATTGCAAAATTCCACTCAGCGACACTTCGCCCGATGGGATCTCCACCAAGGCGAAATTCGCATAGTCGCTCGTGTAGCAATATAAAGAGTCACCATAGTTATCAACAAATAGTTGATAACCCGACCAAGTATAGGGTTGAAGAGCATCTTCGGAGGGGATAAGATGAAGTGAATCAACAGATACTAAGCGACCACACATATCCTCTGTTAAATCGTTGTAATCAACCATATAGGGCTCAATATTCTCGAATGTATAGGTGTGGAAAATATAGTTATCAACAATTTGTTCGCTTCCCAAATAATCCAACATATAGTAGCTCCCCTCCTCGGCTATTAACCCCACTTGTAGCACCCCCATATATCGCGATAGTGCCAACCCTTGGAGCCGAACACTCACCACACTGCCCACATCGTGGCGCGCAAATGAATCATATAACCCCTCCATAACCTCCAAGGCATATCCATCTCGTTCGATAACAAATGTTTTGTAGAAGTTTCCATTCTCGTCCGACGAGGTGACAACCCCCTGCACAACCATATCGTCGTATATCGTCATGCGATCTGTAACAACTAACTCATGCAACTCCGCAATTGTGATATTGGGCAATGGAGCATCCGACGATGGTAACTCACCACCACCCTCAAAAGAGTCGTAGCAGCTACCCATTATCAAGGTAACTGCTACGATTAAAATTGTATATGTTATAGATCTACCCACGAATCTTTGAGTCCCACGAAGTATAAAATACCATCTAGTCCAATTGTCGAAATTGATTGCTTTGCTGTTGCCTTCACCTTGGGTTTGGCGTGGAATGCGATACCTAGACCAGCTAAGTTCAACATCGGGAGATCATTGGCACCATCTCCTACGGCAATCGCTTGCTCTACATCTATCTTTTCGAATTGACACAACAGTTGCAACAACTCTGCTTTGCGCTGTCCGTCGACCACTTGACCCGTGTAGCGCCCTGTGAGTTTGCCATTTACAATCTCCAATTCGTTGGCATATACATAGTCGAAACCAAATCTTTTGCGCAGGTGGTTACCAAAATAGGTGAATCCTCCCGACAAAATCGCCGTCTTGAATCCTACTCGTTTGAGGATCGCCATCATGCGTTCCAACCCTTCGGTGATAGGAAGATTCTCGGCAATATCTGCCATAACACTCTCGTCCAAACCCTCCAACATAGCCACACGTCGTGTGAAGCTCTCCTTGAAGTCGATCTCGCCACGCATAGCTTGTTCGGTGATCTCGCGCACTTTATCTCCCACGCCAGCTCTTTCGGCTAGCTCGTCTATAACCTCCGTCTCGATGAGTGTAGAATCCATATCGAAGCAGATCAAGCGACGGCATCTGCGATAGTAATCATCCTTTTGCAACGATACATCAACCTCCTCTTGTTCTGAAAGTTCCATAAAGCGTTGTTGAAGTTGATTGCGATCTTTGAGATTTCCGCGCACCGAAAGTTCGATACATGATTTAGGTGCGCGCGCATTTTCGTCGATAGGCACACGACCCGTAAGGCGTTTGATGTCGTCGATATTTAGCCCCTGTTCCGCAATCGCTTGGGTGATTTGAGCTAGGTTGTCGGCTGTGATTTTACGCCCCAAAAGGGTTACGATATATCGATTTTTGCCCTGTTGGCCAACCCATTCGTTATATTGCTCTTCGGGGATGGGGACAAACTTAATACTCACCCCTAGCTCCGAGGTTTTGAACAGGAGCTCCTTCATGATTGATCCCGACTTATCGGCGGTGGTTTTGAACATGATACCCAACGCCAATGAGTGGTGGATATTAGCTTGACCAATATCCAAAACAAAGGCATCGTAGCGTGCCAATATAGATGTTATAGATGATGTTAATCCAGGTTTATCTTCGCCCGAAATGTTGATCTGAATAATTTCGATCGTATTTTTCATTTGTTACAATTTTTCACCTTCATTTACATGGGCAGAGCCTTTATCGAAGAACTCTGCCCATGCAATAATGCTATTAGTTTGCTTTAAGGATTCGCATCGCAGCATCTAAAATCGCAGTGTCGTCTAGTGTTACAACACCACCATCGGGTCCTTGTTCGAAGTGAACGCCCGAAGACGCTATAGCCTTACCTCCGAAATAGTTTCTTACGGTGTCGCCATCAATGCTCAGTTCGTCAGCGATACGTTGCATACTACCGCTTGGTAGTCTATCCTTAATCTTTCGAAGTTCATTAAATGTGATAATCATAGTGATAAAGTTTTAAGGTGAAAATTAGTTTAGTGGTTACAAGATAATAATTTATTTTTAAACAAACGAATTATTTTAATAAAATATAATCTTATTTATGTAATAAAAGGTCACAGTCAATCTTTTGACCACGACCTTTTATAATTTTCGCACTTTATCACTCCTCTACATTAGAGAGATAGATCGGTTAATTACTCCGCTGTTGCCTCTGCCTCGATTTGTGAACCAGCCTCAACCTCTGCAGGGATCTCTGCTTGTGGGATTGCAGGTGTAGCTTGCTCACTTTGCATTTGCATCATGATCTCTGCATCGCGGTTAAGCTCCGAATTGCTACGGCTCACAGCCGAACCATCCATAACGATTGTTGCCAACAAGCTAAGTGCCAAGATAGCGATAGCCATAGTCCATGTAAATTTCTCTAGGAAGTCAGATGTTTGACGTACTCCCATCACTTGGTTAGATGCTCCGAAGTTTGCTGCCATTCCGCTCTTTGGGCTTTGAACCAAAATTGCAAGGATCACAAGCACACATGCTACCAAGATCAAACCAATACAAATTGTGTATAACATACTCTTTATTTTTAATTATTTTACTCTTATTATTAGATTTTACCTATATTTTTGTCTATATTCTCTATAAGTTCGGCAAAGTAAACACTTTTTTCTGAATTTAACAAACTTAATTTTGTATAAATTGCTTTTCCTTCGTCGATAAGCCCCTGAGCGATATATATCTCCGCCAACTCTTCGGTCACTAGATCGTCTATATCCTCTAATTCAACTTCGATTATCACGTCGTTTGTGGCACCTCCCTCTTGAGCTACAATGCGCAGATTGTCGCACTTTAGGAATGTTTCGATCACATCTAGTGTCGGTGAATTATCTATTGGCGAACTCTCTGTTGGCGAATCTTCTGTCGGTAAGTTTTCTGTAATTAAATTTTCTATTGGAGAGCTCTCTTTTGGGAGCTCCATAACCTCATCAACAAAAACTATCTCTTCAGCCTCCTCTGCCCCCTCAACCTCCTCAAATACCACATCAAAAAGAGTTGCGACAATAAGTGGTCTATTTTTAATCAACAAACGTGCAATAGCTTCGCCTTCGCCCGTACTTCTCCACGCCGAAATTCGAGATGGATTATACCACGGATATGTGGGGGTTATGTGGTTGTGAGTCATAGTTCTACCAGTTTAAAGTTTTACGGCTTAAGCGCTCTACCAGTTCGATGCCGCAGCTTGGAATATATCATCGACAATTTGGTCGACAATCTCGGGTATTAAATCACCCTCCACTTCGGTGAGTAACTTTGTAGATTCATAGTCGGAAAATGCCGAGAATGTTTTATTGAATGATGCTGCCTCGTCGATGGCATTTGTAAAATTCACCTTCACTGTGATTGTCAAACGGTTGAGTGCTCCATAATCGTTGGTGCTACTAGATGACACCGACGACGTGGTCGATGTGTAGCTCGTGATCTCGCCCTCGAATGCAAAATCTCCACCCTCCGACACAGCTGTTAGGCGTGTACGGTTCGAGAAATACTCCTTCAATGCGTCGGTTAATGTGGAGCTCAAAATCGGAGCTACCATTGTTGCGTTGTTGGGGAAGTATGCCACCGAATAGGTCTTGGCATCGGGCGGAATAGATGCACCCGACAATGTGTAACCCACCGTGTATCCACATCCGACGAGTAGAATCGAGAGTGTCGCGACAAGTATGTGTGTTATTTTTTGTTTTAATTTCATATCTTTTTTTTTATGTGGTGACCTATTTGCATTTACATATATACATATAATAATAGTAGTAGTAGCTTGCAAAAACTCCGCCACCTAAATTTACTTTATCTCCAACTCATTACTCTATGCCCAACTCCTTGATTTTGCGATAGAGGGTTCTCTCCGACATGAATAACTCCGCCACTGCCTCTTTGCGTTTGCCTCCGTGGCGATTTAGTGCCCTTATGATCTGTTCGCGTTGCATATCTGCTTTGGTGTACTCTTTGGTCGACTCCTCGTCCACCTCTTCGGTTTCGGCATAAACTTCGTTCGACGAATTAGATGAGTTGGATGGGAGCAACCCCATAATTGGCATTTGCGATTCGTGCGATGGAGATTGCATCGTGGATGGCATACTCTCCGTCGACGAGCGCATCATCTCGATCATCATGCGTCTAAGGTCGTTGATGTCGGAGCGCATATCAAACAATACTTTATATAGCAACTCCCTCTCTGTCGATCCTCCAAAACTCTCCTCTGCCGATGGTGTGCGCATAACTCCTGCAGCACCTCTATTGCCTATGGTCGAAGCGCCTTGATCGGGGAGGTATCTGCTCAAAATATCGGGTGTAATATCTCTCGCTTGTTCGATTGCCGAGATCTGCTCCGCCACGTTTTTGAGTTGGCGGATATTGCCTCTCCAATAATAACCCTCCAATATTTCGCGTGCTTGGGGGGTTAATGATATTGCGGGCATTCGATATTGCACCGCGACATCCGAAGCAAACTTTCTGAACAACAGGTATATATCTTCGCGTCGTTCCCTAAGTGCAGGCACAACTATAGGCACCGTATTGAGCCTATAGAATAGATCTTCGCGGAATCTACCATCCTCGATAGCTTGTTGCAGAGCCACATTTGTCGCCGCCACAACCCTCACATTTGTCTTTTGAACCTTTGCCGATCCGACCCTCATGAACTCTCCCGTTTGGAGGATTCTAAGCAATCTCACTTGGGTCGATAGGGGGAGCTCCGCCACCTCGTCCAAGAAGATTGTTCCGCCATCGGCCTCTTCGAAATACCCTTTGCGCGAATCCAGAGCCCCAGTAAACGACCCCTTTTCGTGACCAAAAAGCTCCGAGTCGATAGTTCCTTCGGGTATTGCTCCGCAATTGACCGCTATATATTTGTTGTGTTTACGTGCCGAATGGGCATGAATAACCTGTGGAAAAAACTCTTTACCAACTCCACTTTCACCCGTAACCAACACCGAAAGGTCGGTAGGTGCCACACGCACAGCAACCTCCAATGCTCGATTGAGCAACGGGGAGTTTCCGATAATCGAAAACCTTTGCTTTATTGAGGTTAATTCCATCTAATCTACAACCATTTAATCTACAATTTATTATCTCCTTTTATCTCTCATTTATTACCTTCCGAACCAACTATTTATCTCCTCCATATTGTTCACATAGTAACCATAGGCGATAACAGCCAAAGCGATAACAGCAGCGAAGATTCCAAACAGCAGAACCTTGTCGACGCTCTTTTTCTTTGGTTCGGATTGCACAAATGTGTAGCCATCGAGTGGCTTGCGCCTTTTGCTATAGCTCAAATCCTCCATGTCGGGATCCTTCTCGCGGAAGGATTGGGGTTTGAAATATAGCTCCTTAACCTTTTCTGGAGTATAACGGAGCCCTGCCACACTCTCTGTTTTTTGAGATGGTTGGGCGGTCTCTGGGGTATCTTGACTCTCCTCTTGGGTTATTTCGGATTGTTGAGTTGTTGGAGTGTCAGAGCTCTCCACTACTTCTATATCTTGAGTCTCTTGGATTGGTTGTGTCTCCTCTTGAGGTTCTGGAGGTGTCTCTTGATGTATTGGGCTCTCTTGGATTGGTTCGGGAACAGATGCTATAAATATTAGCTTTCCGCCCTCTTCGCGCCTTAATGTGCCGAAGTTTTTCATCTCAAATTCGCCACCCACAGATTCTGTTGCGTGTCTAAGTTCAAAAACAAAACGATCCACCAACGCGGCAACCTCTATTTCGCGCAATCCACTTTGAGTAAGTATGGTGCGCAACACCCCATCATCTTTTTTGAGGAGCTCCGAAAATAGGATCTCGCCACCGCACTCTTTCGATATAAATGCACCCACGCCAGGGATATTTAAACGACGGTGAGTCTCTAAGTATTTTGATATAATTTGCGTTATCACTATTGTGTAATTCTTGTTTAAACTCTTATTTAAAGTCCAAAAATAGTAAAATTATAGCTAATATAAAAGCAATTAACTAACAAATTACGCCTCGCGCAGATAATTATCGCTCAAAGAGTTGCCTATCTCAAAAATAATTAGCTACTTTGTGGCGCGAAATTTTGAAAATGTAGCTCGGCTACATCAAACAAAAATTAGCAATGTAGCAAAGATGGATTTTTTAATTTAAACAAAACGGGCGATGAAGAATAAGTATATCGATCTTATAGATCAAACATTTGACTTCCCACAAGATGAGTTTTCGGTAGAGGATAATGAGCTAAACTTCCACGATATTCCACTTATGGATATTATCAAACAATATGGAACCCCACTCAAAATTACATACCTCCCAAAGATCTCTCAGCAGATCAACCGCGCCAAGCGAATGTTTAATGTCGCGATGGCAAAGGTCGATTATAAGGGGTCATATAACTATTGTTACTGCTCCAAATCGAGCCACTTCTCGTTTGTTATGGAGGAGGCTTTGAAGAATGATATTCATCTCGAAACATCGTCTGCATATGATATTCATATCATCAAGGCGCTCTACGATGGGGGGATATTCGATAAGGATCGCTTCATAATCTGCAATGGATTCAAACGCCCCCAATATATCGAAAATATAGCAACCCTTATAAAGGAGGGGTTCGAAAATACGGTGACCGTAATTGATAATATCGGTGAGATAGATCTACTTGATACTGCGATAGATAAGCCATGTAAAGTGGGTATTCGTATTGCGTCGGAGGAGGGTCCAAAGTTTGATTTTTATACTTCGCGTTTGGGTATCCGTTATCACGAAATTTTGGATTTCTACAAGAATAAAATCAAGAAGAATAAGAAGTTTCAACTCAAAATGCTTCACTTCTTTATCAACACAGGAATCAAAGATACCGCCTACTATTGGAACGAGTTGTCGAAGTGTCTTAATGTATATTGCGAACTAAAGAAGATATGCCCAGAGTTGGATAGCCTCAATATTGGAGGTGGATTTCCTTGCAAAAATTCGCTTAACTTTGAGTATGATTATGAGTATCTGACAGAAGAGATTGTGGCACAGATTAAACACATTTGTGAGCAGAATAGTATCGACGAACCAAATATTTTCACCGAATTTGGATCATTCACAGTGGGCGAAAGTGGAGCATCGCTCTTCTCGATTGTCAACCAAAAGCAACAGAACGATCGCGAGTTTTGGTATATGATTGACTCATCATTTATCACTACACTACCCGACACATGGGGTATCAACCAACGCTACATCATGTTGGCGATAAACAACTGGGACAAGGAGTATCAACGAGTTTTCTTGGGTGGACTCACATGCGACAGCGAGGATTTCTACAATGCGGAGTCACACACCAACGCTATATTCCTTCCCAAGCTGGAGCCCAACAATCCTCAATATATAGGTTTTTTCCACACAGGAGCCTATCAAGAGTCTCTGGGAGGGTTTGGAGGTATTCAACACTGCTTGATCCCTGCACCTAAACACATCATTATCGACCGCGACAAAGGCGACTCAGAATACTACACTCGCCTATTTGCCAAGGAGCAATCGTATCGTTCTATGATGAGAATTTTGGGGTACTAAATTGATATATGGCTGGACTGCCTTAGCGCCAGGCAGGCGGTGCGAGCCGCACGGGCAGTTTTATATAGCGCTTTGGGATACGAGCCTGCGGCTCTAAAAAACTAATAATCAATATTTTGGTTTCGAATGAATTCGACCAAAATATTGATTATTAGTTTTTATTAAACACTTTCAGTGTTTAATCCCAATCGAGGGCAACCATGAGGTAACGATGTTGTAGTCATTAAAATCTGAAGAATTTGTCAATTTCGGAGTTTCCGAAATGTGAAACCTCGGTGAGGTTCAAATGGCACAGCCATTTGAAGAATTTAGAGAGTGCTAGGATTATCCAAATTCATTTGGAAATAATCCTAGCACTCTCTAAATTTCAGAGCTGAAAGCTCTACCCCCATCCGCTATATAAAATCAGCTCCGCGGAGAGCACTCCGCCCGACGGAGTCAGTCCAGCCTTACACAGCAATCAAACTAAAAGTTCAAATAAATCGGGTTTAGGGTTTAAGTATTCATACTTTACGCCGTAGTCATCCATCCTCTTAATCAAGGAGTTGAAGTGTTTAGGGTCGTGGAGTTCGATTCCAATAAGTGCGGGTCCATTTTCGCGACTCACCTTCTTTTTATACTCAAAGAATGTGATGTCATCTTTAGGTCCGAGCACCTCGCTAAGGAATGTTTTCAAAGCTCCAGCACGTTGTGGGAATCGTACGATAAAGTAATGTTTGAGACCTTCGAAAAGCAATGATCGCTCCTTGATCTCCTCGAATCGAGTGATGTCGTTGTTACCACCACTCACTACACAAACAACTCTCTTGCCCTCAATATCATCGGCGCAAAGACCTAAGGCAGCAATACTTAACGCACCAGCAGGCTCCACAACAATCGCTTCGCGGTTATACATATCAAGGATTGTTGTGCAGATCATACCCTCGGGAACTGTAATGATGCCATCCAATACTTGACGACCCACCTCGAAGTTAAGATCCCCCACACGCTTTACAGATGCTCCATCCACAAATTTATCGACATAATCGAGCGTGCGAACCTCTCCTGCATCCAACGCATATTTCATCGATGCGGCACCCTCAGGCTCCACACCAATAATTTTGGTTTTGGGCGAAATTTGCTTGAAGTATGAACCCACTCCCGACAACAGACCTCCACCACCAATTGGTACAAAGAGGTAATCAATCGGAGCGTCGCTATCCTCGATAATCTCCACACCTACAGTCGCTTGACCCTCGATGATCTTCTCATCGTCGAATGGATGCACAAACGACATTCCATGCTCGGTGCAATATGCTAAAGCCTCCGCCGCACAAGCATCGAAGGTGTCGCCCGTGAGGTGAATCTCCACCTCTCCATTGCCATGTATGCGCACCTGGTCGATCTTCTGCTTAGGGGTGGTAACAGGCATAAATATCGCCCCTTTGATCCCCAATCTATTGCACGAAAATGCCACACCTTGGGCATGGTTTCCTGCACTTGCACAGACAACCCCCTTGGCACGATCCTCACCACTTAGCGACAAGATCTTGTTATAGGCTCCACGCAACTTATATGAGCGCACCACCTGCAAATCTTCGCGCTTAAGCATCACATCGCACAGATGTTTGCGAGAGAGGTGTCCACTGCGCATAAGCGACGTATGTGTAACGCAACCTTTGAGTCGTTGGTGTGCCTCGATTATATCATTGAGTTTTGGGTAGTATCCCATAATCAATATATTTAGAGTTATTAAAAAGATGAGTTTTGAGGTCGCCCCCAAAACTCATCGTTATAAATAATCCCTCGGGATTAGTTGTTCTCTGGACGAAGGTTGCGCACAGTCATACCTGCTTGCCACATCTCGCTCTCGCGAAGCTCCTTAAGCTCAAGCTCCAACTTCTCGCGGTAATCTACCTTAGAGTTAGTGTCGATAGAGCGTTGTGCCTCGTTTCCGCAAGCTACCTCTGAATACAACTTCTCGAATACTGGCTTAGTTGCGTCGCGGAAAGGCTTCCACCAATCCAACGCACCGCGTTGTGCAGTAGTAGATGTGTTAGCATACATCCAATCCATACCGTTCTCAGCTACAAGTGGCATCAACGATTGAGTCAACTCCTCAACAGTCTCGTTGAAAGCCTCAGATGGTGAGTGACCATTCTCGCGAAGAACCTCGTATTGTGCTGCGAAGATTCCTTGAATACATCCCATAAGTGAACCACGCTCACCCGTAAGGTCAGAGTAAACCTCCTTCTTGAAAGTTGTCTCGAACAAGTAACCCGAACCAACACCGATACCAAGAGAGATTACGCGATCCATAGCGCGACCTGTAGCATCTTGGAAGATAGCGTATGAAGAGTTCAAACCACGTCCTGCAACGAACATACGACGAAGTGAAGTACCCGAACCCTTAGGAGCTACCAAGATAACATCTACGTCAGCTGGAGGAACGATACCTGTACGCTCTTTGTATGTGATACCAAAACCGTGTGAGAAGTACAATGCCTTACCTGGAGTAAGGTTCTTCTTAACTGTTGGCCATGCGTCGATTTGACCTGCATCCGACAAAAGGAATTGGATAATAGTTGCCTTCTCGCAAGCTGTCTCAATATCGAAAAGTGTCTCTCCTGGTACCCATCCGTCAGCTACTGCCTTGTCCCATGATTTACCACCTTGACGTTGACCAATGATAACGTTGAATCCGTTGTCACGCAAGTTAAGTGATTGACCTGGTCCTTGAACACCATAACCGATAACGGCGATAGTCTCATCCTTAAGAACCTCTTGTGCCTTTGCTAATGGGAACTCCTCACGAGTCACTACATTCTCCTCGGTTGTACCGAAAATCATCTTTGCCATAATTTGTCTTTATTAAATTTAATGTTAAAAATTATATTTCTAATTTATGTTTTTTATTTCACTATAAACTCCGCCAATATATCGCGCTCGCGCTCGGGAGTTAGAGGGTGTTTAACATACTCTTCGGTGGTTTGGATATATGCCTTAATCACATCTATCTTCTTCTCGATCTGCTTAGCGACATTCTCCACTCTGCTCACATCTGCCGACACATCAATTATAAAGCGGTGAATGCCTTCGATTGATGATCTCTCGGTTTTGAGCTTCTCAATATTCATATGTCTCGATGTAAAGACTGTTGTTATAAGTCCCAATACTCCTGCATGGTTCTCCGAAAAAAGTGTTAATGTATACTTTGCCATAATCGTCTACCCTCCTATCTTTTTTGTTCGTTAATTCTACCTTTGCACCCTGTGCATTTATGTCCTGGTTCGGTGCCATCGGTCAACATAATATCGACCAATGATTTGCCTGGTGCCACCATCGGCAACACATTATCGTTGCATATAACCCTCACCTCCAACAGATATGACCCTTCGGAAGATTTCATCTTCTCGACTGCCTCTGCCAAATCTTCGCGCTTGTCGCAAAATCCATAACCCACATCGTGAGCTTGAGCAATCAATTTAAAGTTAGGGTTCATCATCGGAGTGAATGAGTAACGTTGATTGAAGAACAGCTGTTGCCATTGGCGAACCATTCCCAAATAGTTATTGTTCAAAAGCACAATCTTCACATCGACCCTCTCTTGCATGATTGTCGCAAGCTCCTGAATATTCATCTGAATACCTCCATCGCCTACAAACAACACAACATCTCTCTCGGGTGCACCAATCTTCGCACCTATAGCCGCAGGGATTCCAAATCCCATAGTTCCCAAACCACCCGATGTGATTAGAGAACGAGGCTTGCAGAAACTTGTGTAACGTGCCGCAACCATTTGGTGTTGACCAACATCCGTAACTGTGATATTCTCACCTCCATAAGCTGCATCGACCGCTTGAACAGCATGATGCAAGTGGATCTCGCCTGTGCCATCACCCTCGTGACGATCCACGACGATTGCCTTCTCCTCTGCATTGTAAGCCTTCAGCTTCGCCAACCACTCTGAGTGATCTCTCTGGCTGATTATAGGTATCAAGCTATCTAACACCTCTTTAGCATCGCCCACGATACCCACATCGGCTGTAACGATTTTGTGGATCTCTGCGGGATCAATATCTATATGTATAATCTTTGCATTTTCTGCAAAATTTGATGTATTACAAGTAACGCGGTCGTCGAAACGCATACCGATAGCCACAATCAAATCACACTCATGGTTAGTGATATTGGGGGCATAGTTTCCGTGCATTCCGATCATACCGATGTAGTGAGGATCAGAACACTCCAAAGCCGACAATCCCAAAAGTGTCGCCACAGCAGGCATTCCGCTCTTGTGTACAAACTCCTTGAAATCCTCCTCTGCGCCCGACAAAGTGATTCCTTGACCAAAGATAATCATTGGGCGCTTCGCCTTATCGATCAACTTCGCTGCCTTAGCAATCTTTATTGAGTTAGCTACGGGGCGTGGGTTGTAGCTTCTGATTGGAGCACATGGCTCAAATCCATTCCACTCCGTGAGACCAATTTGAGCATCCTTAGTGATGTCGACCAACACTGGGCCTGGGCGACCACTACTTGCGATATACAAAGCCTTCGCGATTGCTGGGGCGATCTCCTCGGTGTTGCGAACCAAGATATTCCACTTCGTGATAGGGTGGGTAACACCCACAATATTAACCTCTTGGAATGAATCGACACCCAACATAGGGGTAGGTACTTGACCCGTGATAACCACGAGTGGCGTAGAGTCCAACATCGCATCGGCAATTCCCGTTACGGTGTTTGTAGCTCCTGGCCCCGAAGTCACGAAACATACTCCCGTACGTCCTGTAGCTCTAGCATAACCTTGCGCTGCATGTACCGCCGCTTGTTCGTGGCGAACAAGTATGTGGCGAATAGAGTCCGAATAGTCATACAATGCGTCGTAAAGGGGCATTATTTGACCTCCAGGGTATCCAAAAACGGTATCTATTCCACTCTCAACAAGTGAATTAAGCAATACTCGTGTGCCAGTTATTTTATTATTTTGCTCCATAGCACTATTCTTTTATGATGCGTATAGCTCCCAAATCTGCCGACGATACATTTTGTGCGTAGAACTGCAATGACTTAGGAACCAAACGATTGCGAGATTTAGGTTTGAACACTCCTCCCAACGACTCCATTCTTTGTGCGATCTCCTCGTCGCTGATCTTTAGGTTGATCGAACGATTTGGAATATCTATATAAATAGGGTCATTATCCCTAACGATTGCAATCTCTCCTCCCGAAGCTGCCTCTGGCGACACGTGACCAATCGACAATCCAGAAGTTCCACCCGAGAAGCGACCATCTGTAACGAGTGCGCAAACTTTGCCCAAGTGCATAGACTTCAAATATGAAGTAGGGTAGAGCATCTCCTGCATTCCTGGACCTCCAGCAGGACCCTCATATGTGATAATCACCACATCTCCTGCCGATACCTTACCGCCCAAGATTCCAGCCATCGCATCCTCTTGAGACTCAAATACTCGTGCAACACCATCAAAAGTCAACTGCTCTGCTGCAACTCCTGCTGTTTTGACGATACAACCCTTCTTCGCAATGTTACCAAACAATACAGCCAAACCGCCATCCTTGCTATAAGCATTCTCGAATGAGCGAATTGCACCCTTCTCGCGATCCAAATCCAACTCATCATAGTATGTATCTTGCGATCCCAATACTAAGTTAAACTTACCACCTGGAGCTGTACGGAAGAATTTATTTGTCTCCTCGTTTGAGTAATCACACTTTTCAACAAATAGTTCAGCAAAAGTTTTGCCCGACACTGTGTGGCAATCGCCATTGAAGTGACCTGCCTTATAGAGCTCATTCAAAATCGCAACGACTCCACCTGCACGGTGAACATCCTCAATATGAACTGAATTTGATGGTGCAACCTTACAAACGACTGGTGTTCTGCGAGATATAGCGTCGCAATCCTCCATCGAGAACTCCACACCAGCCTCCGCAGCGATTGCCAACAAGTGAAGCACCGTGTTTGAAGATCCACCCATCGCAATATCCAAAGTCATCGCATTCATAAACGCTTCGCGCGTTGCGATATTGCGAGGCAACACTGAATCATCACCATCCATATAATATGCGTTCGCCATCTCGACGATTCTCTTAGCTGCAGTTTCGAACAACACCTTACGGTTGCGGTGTGTAGCCACAACTGTTCCATTGCCCGTAAGTGCCATACCCAACGCCTCCGCTAGGCAGTTCATTGAGTTTGCGGTGAACATTCCCGAACATGATCCACAAGTTGGGCAAGCGGCTCTTTCGATACGTGCGATCTCCTCGTCGCTCTTCGTGTCGTCAGCACTATCGATCATCGCGTCGATCAAATCCAACTTACGATCGCCATCCTTACCAGCCTCCATTGGTCCTCCCGACACAAATATCGTTGGGACATTTAGGCGCATTGTAGCCATCATCATTCCAGGGGTGATCTTATCGCAGTTACTAATGCACACAAGTGCATCAAGGCAGTGTGCGCCAGCCATATACTCCACACTATCGGCAATAATATCGCGCGAAGGCAAAGAGTACAACATTCCGCTGTGACCCATCGCGATTCCATCGTCGATAGCGATTGTGTTAAACTCACAAGCAAAACAACCTTGCTCCTCGATGAGTCCCTTGACATATTGACCAATCTCGTGGAGGTGGGTGTGTCCTGGTACTGTTTGAGTGAAGGAGTTGACGATTCCGATGATCGGTTTGCCAAATTGTTCCTCTTTCATTCCATTAGCACGCCACAAACTTCGTGCGCCTGCCATAAGTCGTCCTGAAACGGATGTGTTGCTTTTGAGTCTATTTTTCATTTTGTGTGTTTGTTGTTGTTCTAAAAAAACTCTCAATATCTAAAAAAAACTCTCACTACATAGAGCGAGAGTTGTTATTTGTTATTTAACGATAAACATTGTAAACCAAACTCTCCTCACGATCAGTTAATAATGACCACGACAAGTCCGACAATATACTTAATGTTTATCTCTAAATTCATATCGTTAATTTTGTTCTTTAGTACCTATTTTTAGGCACGCGACAAATGTATTGAAGTTTATTGAGAATACCAAATTTTACACTGAAAAAGTGCCAAAAAAGTTGCATAAAATATATGTATAGGTAGCATATTTGTAGGTCGAAAGGCTCTTAGGGTTGATTCGCTCAACTCTTTCGATACAATATAGCCTCCGTTGTCTACTCCATATTCTCGGCAACCCACTTTGTAAGTTCCACAAAATCAGCCACCGACAATCTTTCGGCACGCAGGTCAAAGAATCTATGCTCTGCACCTCCAAAATTACCAAATGCCGAACGAATGGCGTTGCGCAGCATCTTGCGGCGTTGTCCAAATCCAGCCTTTACAACCTTTACAAACAGTTTTTCGTCGCAATCCAATGCCGTGGTCGAATTGCGAGTCATGCGGATTACGGCACTCTTTACTTTGGGAGGTGGATTAAAGACCGACTCATTTACGGTGAATAGATATTCGATGTCGTACCATGCTTGTAACAAAACACTTAACACCCCATACTCCTTCGATCCTGGAGGCTCCGCCATGCGTACCGCAACTTCACGTTGGATCATCCCAGCACACTCTGGTACAAGATCTCTATTCTCGACAACCTTAAAAAATATTTGAGACGAAATATTGTAAGGAAAGTTACCTATAACCTTCAGCCCTTCGGGAAACTTTTCGCGCAGATCCATCTTTAGAAAATCCCCCTCTATAAGGCGTGGCGTAAAGTCGGGATAGTGCTTATGAAGATACTCTACACTCTCCTTGTCGATCTCAGCTCCATAGGTCACTATGTCGTCGCGTTGCAACAAAAATTGGGTGAGCACACCCATTCCACACCCCACCTCCAAAACGGTTGTGGGCGATTCAGGGGTTCCTCCCGAAACAGAATCTCCGATCTTTTTTGCTATGTTGAGATCTGTCAAAAAGTGTTGTCCCAACGCCTTCTTTGCTCTAACCTCTCCCTCTTTTGTGCCCCTATATGGCGCACCTCTTCTTTTGTCTCCTCTCTGCACTTATTATCTCCTTTTTATTTGTTAATTTCTACTTGCTAACCTCTATTGTGTCGTTGCGAAATGGGGTGAGTGGTAATTCACTTTCAGCTCCCTTAATGGCACATGTCGAACCATCATCGAACAAATAACGCACATATTGAGGTTTGCTAACTCCTTTGGCACTAACTGTTATCATGTCGCCCTTTATCTTGATTTGAGCATCTACAAAATTGCCATCGCGTCCTGCAATTTTAAATCCGCTCTGCTCTTTACTAATCTGTTTTACGCTCTCCGAGATTTTCAGAATCGCCTTGTTTCCCTTGATCTCGACGCTCTCAACTGTAGGATAGACACAATTCGTCCCTTCAACTCCATAGAGTCGCCCCATTGCCATTTCGGCAAAACGATAACCGACACTTCGCTTATCCTTAGGGTGGATATTTTTGTAGTCGTGCACCAGGTCATTTATAACGATCATTCCGCAATTTTCGTATGTCGAGGTTAATAGTTGTTGCTCACGAAGGTATGCCGATTTATTGAGCGACTCCCCTTTATAGTCGTATGGTGCAATCTGCGCAAAGTAAAAAGGCATATCTGTTCCAAAATCACTTCGCCAACAATCTATCAACGTGCGCATTGAGCTATCGTAATATCGAGGATCCACAACGTTTGATTCACCTTGATACCACAGCGCTCCGCTGAATCTAAATGGCACAAGAGGGTTTATCATCGAGTTGTAGAGGCTCGCTGTTTTGATCGGTTTCCATGTCTTTGGAGCCATCGCCTTAGCGCTCAACTCAACATCGCCATTTGTTGCGGCAGCCTCTTCGCTAACCCACACTTCGGCATTTGTTCCACCCCACGAACTCATCACAATACCCACTGGCACCCCCAACTCCGACTGCAACCTTTCGGCAAAGAAGTATGCCGCCAAACTCACATCGCCCATAATATCGGCATGGCACTCATTCCACTCACCTCCGCAATCCTCTTGTGGCGATGATGATGCCTTGAGCGGAACGAAGAATGTACGAATATTGGGGTTATCAATCTTCGCGAACTCCGCTTTGTAATCTACCTTGGTGCCAAATAGCGAACTCATAGACATCTGCATATTGGATTGTCCGCCACACAGCCACACCTCGCCCGACATAACATTACGAATTACGCGCTTTTTCCCTGTCCCCATAATCTCGATGGTGTAGGGTCCTCCAGCACCAGGGGTTGCAATATCTGCTTCGAATCTGCTATTGCTGTCGCACATAACGCGCACAGTATCAGTAGGGTTCCAGCTCGCAACGATCGCTACTTTTTTGCCCGCTTTGTCCCATCCCCAAATCTTTGCAGATGAGTGACGATTTACGACCATATTGTCGCCAATGATCGAAGGCGTTGCAATATCGTATGCAAAACAAGGCATTATCGCAATAAACATCGCGATAATGCAGTTGATAAAAAGTCTCATATTTTTATATAGTTTAGTTACCTTGCTCGCACATGAATTTAATGCGAACGAGTCTGATCTCCTCCTCTGAATAGTCACCACCCAACTCCTCGATTGCGGCATCCAAAGAATCATCTTCGGCATCCTCCTTGAAGTATAGATAGATGTCGTCGATCTTCTCTTCGTCCATAAAGTCATTGAGGTAGTATGATATATCGAGTTTGGTTCCAGAATTTACAATCGCCTCAATTTCGGTCAACAACTCCTCGAAATCGAGATTCTTGGCGCGCGCCACATCCTCGAAATCCATCTTGCGATCTATAGACTGAATGATGAAGATCTTGTTACCCGCCTTGTTAGCCACCGACTTGACGATCATATCTTGAGGGCGAATAATATCATTCTCCTCTACATATGCTTGGATCAACTTAATAAACTCAGCACCGAACTTCTTCGCCTTACCTGCTCCAACGCCCGTAATGTTTTGTAGCTCCTCGATGGTTATGGGGTATTGCACCGACATATCCTCCAACGAAGGATCTTGGAACACCACAAATGGCGGAAGGTCATGTTTCTTAGCGACCTTTTTGCGTAGATCTTTAAGCATCGAGAACAACGCTTCGTCCGCAGCTCCGCCCTTATTTGCTTGGCGCGAGCTCTCCGCGTCGGTATTTTCTTGTTCGTAGTCGTGGTCTAGGGTAATCACAACTGGGGTTGGGCGCGAAATATACTCTTCACCCTTTTTATTGACCGTTATGAGTCCGTAGTTTTCGATATTTTTGTCCAACAATCCCATGATTAGCGCTTGGCGCATAACAGCCCCCCAGAACTTCGCCGACTTTTCGGAACCTGCTCCAAACCAATCATTTTTGTTGTGTCCATAGCTCTTTATAAGGGCTGTGGTTTTGCCTATAAGTAGGTTTACAAGGTGGTCGACCTTGAATTTGTCTCCTATGCTATATAGAGCTTCGAGTGCCATTTTGAGATCCCCTGCCACCTCGATTTTGGGGCGTGGATTCAAGCAGTTATCACAATTTCCGCAATTCTCGATTGTGTAATCTTCGCCAAAGTAGTGAAGCAATGTTTTGCGTCGACACATCGAACTCTCGGCATATGATACAGTCTCCAACAACAACAACTTTCCGATCTCCTGCTCGGCGATAGGTTTACCTTGCATAAACTTTTCGAGCTTTTGAATATCTTTGTTGCTATAGAATGTTAGGCAGTGTCCTTCGCCTCCGTCGCGTCCTGCGCGTCCTGTCTCTTGGTAGTAACCCTCCAATGATTTAGGGATGTCGTAGTGGATCACATATCTCACATCGGGTTTGTCGATTCCCATACCAAACGCTATGGTTGCTACAATCACATCGACCCTCTCCATAAGGAATGCGTCTTGATTGTCTGCACGCGTTTGAGCATCCATACCTGCATGATATGCACGTGCTTTGATACCATTAGCTAGCAATAGTTCTGTGAGCTCTTCGACTTTTTTGCGACTTAGGCAATATATAATTCCACATTTGCCATCATTACCCTTGATAAATCTGATGATGTCGTGGTCGACATTATGTTTGGGACGGATTTCGTAGTATAGGTTCGATCTATTGAATGATGATTTAAAGACCGAGGTCTCCGACATTCCCAAATTCTTTTGAATATCCATCTGCACCTTTGGCGTTGCGGTTGCCGTAAGCGCAATGAGAGGTGCTTGCCCAATATCATTAATGATAGGGCGGATACGTCTATACTCAGGGCGGAAGTCGTGACCCCACTCCGAGATACAGTGTGCTTCATCTATAGCATAAAACGAGATCTTGATTTTGCGCAAAAATGCGATGTTATCCTCCTTCGTAAGCGATTCGGGAGCGAAGTATAGCAATTTTGTTTTGCCCTCCAGCACATCACTACGCACTTGATTGACAGCACTTTTATTGAGCGATGAATTGAGGAAGTGGGCAATGCCCGATTCGGTAGAGAATGTTCTCATGGCATCGACCTGATTCTTCATTAGCGCAATGAGTGGAGATATAATAATCGCCACGCCATCCATCAACAATGCAGGAAGTTGATAACACAGTGATTTACCGCCACCCGTAGGCATCAGTACAAAGGTATCGTTACCCTCTAATACATTACGGATCACAGCCTCTTGGTTCCCCTTGAAGGCTGAAAATCCAAAATACTCCTTGAGTTTGGTTTGTAAATGGGTTGTTTCGTTCTCTTTCATCGTCGTAAAATAAGGTGTTATTTCGCTCACAAAAAACACTCCTCACAATTTATTACTTCAAAGATAATATTTTTTTTGAAAAAAATCATAACTTTGTAAAAAAAATAGAGATAAATGAGACTTTATACTAGCGAATTAGTCAAAAAATATAAATCACGCACCGTCGTAAACCACGTATCGGTCGATGTCAAGCAGGGCGAAATCGTCGGTTTGTTGGGTCCAAATGGAGCTGGAAAGACCACAACTTTTTATATGGTTGTGGGGCTAATCAAACCCAACGAGGGGGATGTTTATTTGGAGGATGACAAGGGTGTTGTAACAACCCTCACCAAACTTCCTGTATATAGACGTGCGCAATTGGGTGTGGGATATTTGGCTCAAGAGGCTTCGGTGTTTAGACACCTGAGTGTCGAAGATAATATTCGCGCTGTGTTGGAGATGACCGAATTTTCGAAGGAGTATCAAAAGGAGAGGTTGGAATCTTTGATCGAGGAGTTCCGCCTGCAAAAGGTGCGCAAGAGCCTTGGTATTCAATTGTCGGGAGGAGAGCGCCGACGTACCGAAATAGCTCGTGCTGTGGCGATTAACCCAGCCTTTATTTTGCTCGACGAACCATTTGCAGGAGTCGACCCAATCGCGGTGGAGGATATTCAAAGTATCGTCGCGACGCTCAAGAACAAAAACATCGGAGTGATTATCACCGACCACAATGTTGACGAAACTTTGGCGATCACCGACCGCGCCTATCTGCTCTTCGAGGGTAAGATCCTAAAGACTGGAACTGCCGAAGAGTTGGCAGCCGACGAGATGGTGCGTAAAGTATATTTGGGACAAAATTTCGAGCTCAAAAGATCTCAATATGCAACCCCATCCGCTACAGAAGAATCGACATCCACAGAGGAGATGGAGGAGTCTACAGAACCCAAAAATGAATAACATATAATATGAATATTAATATTTCACGAGCAGAGGTTTCGGGAACCATCAACCCACCATGCTCCAAAAGCTACGCCCAACGAGCATTGGCGGTGTCTTTGTTAGCCAAAGGGCAATCGACACTTCGCAATATAGATCTTTGTGATGATACACTCTCGGCGATGAAGTGTATCGAGACTTTGGGCGCAAAGGTAGAGAATATAGATGAGATGACGCTCAAAATCAATGGCGGATTATCTCCACTAGGTGACACTCTCAATATCGGTGAATCGGGCTTGTCGACTCGTCTATTCACACCCCTAGCATCGCTTCACTCATCACCTCTAACTATCACAGGACGAGGCTCAATCCTTAAACGTCCGATGACTATGATGATCGAACCGTTGAAGGGTCTAGGTGTTAAGGTTAAGGATCAAAATGGATTCCTTCCATTCGTGGTGTGTGGACCATTGAAGGGTGGCGAAGTGGAGGTCGATGGTTCGGTGTCGTCGCAATTTATCACGGGACTTTTGTTGTCGTTGCCATTAGCGAAGGAGGATACAACCCTCAAGGTGAGCAAAGCGGTGTCGACCCCTTATTTGGATATGACAATCGAGACAGCGCGCCAATTTGGTGTAGAGATTTCGCACAACAACTATATGGAGTTCTTTATCGAGGGTGGTCAAGAGTACACCGCTGCGGATTTCACAATCGAGGGTGATTGGAGTGGAGCTTCGGTGTTGTTGGTGGCAGGAGCCATTGCGGGCGATGTGACACTTACCAATGTGTCGATGTTGTCGAAACAAGCCGACACGGCGATCTGCACAGCACTTGTTAGAGCTGGAGCGGAGGTTATGAGCGAGGAGAATGCCGTGAGGGTGCGTAAACGTGAACTCAAAGCGTTTGAGTTTGATGCTACGCAATGTCCCGATCTATTTCCAGCTTTGGTTGCTTTGGCAGCGGCGTGCGATGGAGTTTCGACATTTGTAGGTACATCGAGATTAACCCACAAGGAGAGCAACCGCGCTCTAACGCTCCAAGCGGAGTATGCCAAGGTGGGAATCGAAGTTACTTTGGAGGGCGACAATATAATGAAGGTGAAGGGCGGAGAGATCAAAAACACAACTGTCGATAGCCACAACGACCACCGTATCGCTATGTCGATGGCAGCATCGGCTCTGCGAGGTGATGGCGAGATGATAATCCAAGGCGCGGAGTGTGTGGCGAAGAGTTACCCGAATTTCTTCGATGACCTTGAATCAATAATAGTAAATAAATAGAGCAAATAAATAGACTCAATGAATAGTTTTGGAAGAGTTTTTAGAGTCACTCTGTGGGGTGAATCGCATGGCAATGGAATAGGTGTTTCGGTGGATGGTGTACGCCCTGGCGTTGAGCTTACACACGACGATTTTACCGCCGATTTGGAGCGTCGCCGAAGTGGCAAAAAGGGAACCACTCCGCGCAAGGAGAGCGATACGCCACGCGTGGTGTCGGGTCTGTTTAATGACCACACAACAGGGGCTCCGCTTACGATAGTTTTCGAGAATGAGAATACAATATCTAAGGATTATTCAAACCTTACGACCCATTTCCGCCCCTCGCATGCCGATATGGTTGCAGATGTGAAGTATGGCGGATGGCAAGATTACCGCGGAGGAGGTCACTTCTCGGGTCGCATAACTCTACCCTTTGTTGCTGCAGGAGTTGTTGCGAAAAAGGCTTTGGGCGAGGGGGTGACCTTTGCAAGCGAGATCGTGGAGTTGGGAGGTGAGAAGGACTCATCGAAGTTCGACGAGATTGTGGAGCGTGCTGTGAAGAATTTAGACTCTGTGGGAGGTGTTATTGAGTGTCGCATCGGGGGTATTCTGATGGGTGTCGGTGAGCCATTTTTTGACTCTGTGGAGAGTGTTATGGCACATTTACTATTCTCAATCCCAGCAGTTAAGGGTGTTGAGTTTGGTGCAGGATTTGACTCTTCACGCAAGATGGGATCGGAGAATAACGATATGATCTTAAGTGCGGATGGTGCCACATCGACCAATAATTCGGGCGGTATAAATGGTGGTATTGCCAATGGTAACGAGATTGTGGTGCGTGTTGCTGTGAAACCTACAGCGAGCATTTCGTCGCGTCAAGATACATATAACAAAACATCGAACTCAGTGGAGCCTCTTGTGATCCATGGTCGCCATGACGCTTGTATTGCACTTCGCGCAGGGGTTGTGGTTGAGGCGGCGGCGGCTATTGCATTGGCAGATTTGATGGCTGTGCAGCAATTTCCACTTAGCAAATAAACCACATAGTAACCAAAATAATGACAATTCGCCAAGCGATAAATATGATCCGAGATGCCGCCATAGATATATATGGCGAACGCGAAGCGTTTCAAATCGGGCGAATTATGATAATGGAGTTGGGGGGGTATAGCTCGACTCAGTTGGTTGTGAATATCGACGATGAGTGCACAATCGAAAATTTGGATTGGGTGGCGGAGCAGGTTGCTTCGGCTCGTCCGTTGCAATATATCGTTGGCGAGACGGAGTTTTGTGATCTAAAGTTTAAAGTCTCCGAAGGGGTGTTGATCCCTCGCCCCGAAACCGAGGAGTTGGTGATGTTGATTGCAAGAGGGTGTAAGGTTTATTCTCATTCGCTTAATATTGTCGACATCGGCACAGGGAGTGGAGCTATAGCGGTGTCGCTCGCAAAGCTCATTGAGGGGAGCGAAGTGTGGGGTGTTGATATTAGCGATGATGCGCTTGCGCAAGCTAGGATAAATGGAGAGCTTAATGGTGTGAATGTTCACTTCACCAAAGGGGATGCTTTGAGAGGGGTGGAAAATTATCTGCCCGATGTGAAGTTCGATGTTGTGGTGTCGAATCCACCCTATATACCTAGGAGTGAGGGGGGGGCTATGCGACGCAATGTGATGGAGTATGAGCCTCACTTGGCGCTCTTTGTTGAGGATGGTGACCCATTGATCTTTTATCGAGAGATCGCAAAATCGGCTCTAAAGATATTAACAAATTGTGGAAAACTATATTTCGAGATCCACGAAGGGTTCGCATCCGAAATGGTCGATATGCTCCAACAGCTTGGGTTTAGGGATGTTGTTTGCCACGAAGATATAAATCAAAAGCCACGAATGATATGTGCGCAGAGGTAACCACGAAGCGTCGCACAAAATCGGCAGAACAAGCTCTGTCGGCTCTTATGCGAGAGTGTGCCAAGGCTGAAAAATCGACGGGCGATGCTCGCCGACTCATGGCACGATGGGAGGTGCCAATCGGGGAGCGAGAGGGGGTGATTGAACGCCTTATGGAGATGAAGTTTATAGATAATCGTCGCTTTGCACACTCATACATGCGCGATAAACTAAACCTCAGCGGTTGGGGTGCACAACGCATACGTTTGGAGTTGGGGCGCAAGGGTGTGGAGCGCGAGATCGTAGATGAGGTTTTGTCGGATCTGGATCGTGATGCAATGCAACAACGACTCGAAACAATGCTCGCAAAGAGATTGCGCACATTAAAATATAAGGATCAATATGATCTGAAAAATAAACTTATGCGATATGGGGCATCTTTGGGGTATGATTACTCTGCGGTGCGCGACGCAATAGACCAAGCAACTCAAAATGCAATAACCTCTAACAATAACAACGACGAGGAATGGACAGAATCCTACTTTTAATAGCTATGTTAATTTCGTTTCAAACCCCTGCGGTGGCTCTTGAAATCGATCCTGATTACTATATATATCCCGTAGAGGATGTTGCGCAACTATACTCCGCAAACTTCGGAGAGCTTCGTCCCGACCACTTTCACTCGGGAATCGACATCAAAACCGATCAAGTGGAGGGCAAACGGGTTGTTGCGGTGGCGGATGGTTATGTGTCTCGACTAGGAGTCTCGCCTACAGGGTATGGACTTGCGATATATGTTGCCCACCCCAATGGCACAACTTCGGTGTATGGGCACTTATCGAAGTTCCGTCCCGATATTGAAAGTAGGGTGCAGAGTGAACGATATGCCTCTAAACAACACTCGATTACGTTATACTTCAAACCTGGTGAGTTCCCTGTGAAGCGGGGTGATCTTATAGCCTATTCAGGAAATTCGGGATCGTCATCGGGACCTCATGTCCACTACGAAATCCGCGAATCGGCAACTCAAAAGCCAATAAATGTAATTAAAAAGGGGATTATCAAACCTCGCGATACGCGCCACCCTATATTTTTTAACCTCCACTACTTCGAGATCGACTCTGTGGGAGGTGTGGCATACTCCGCACCGCGCAAATCATACACCGTATTGAACCCCTCAACTGGGCAATATCAACTCAATGCCAAGGGGAATCAAATAGAGGTTGGACGCAAGGGTTATTTCGTGGTGGAGGTGTCGGATAGAAAAGATGATGTAACAAATACATTTGGTATCTATTCGCTCGATGCACAAATAGATGGAGATCCATTCTTTAGGTACCAAATGGATGGATTCACATTCGACCAAACACGATATGTAAATGGAGTGAGTGGATATGCCCAAAAGATTGGATCGCGTCACGAAGTTATTCGCCTAGCGCAACAAGAGCGCGCTACATCGCAATTTTATCCTACGATCAAGGAGCGAGGTGTCGTGAGGTGTGACAGCGCCCAAATCCGCGAGGTCGCAATCGTTATAACGGATGATTGTGGATTGGAGTCGACTCTTCGGTTCAATATCGTGGGTAAGAGGCAACCATTTGTGGCAAAGGTTGATCCATCGCTTAAAATCGCATATGCCGACAAGCCATTTGGTTATCGTAATGATGGACTCAACATCTATATGAGCGACAATGTGTTGTATGAATCAATCCCCTTTAGAGCCGAGAAGATGGAACCACGAACTCTACAAATAGACTCCACAGTGAGGGTTGTATCACCCATATATAGAGTCCTAAGCGATTCAATTCCGCTACACAAAGCCATCAGTATATCTATAGATGTAGATCTACCCACAGCCGATCAATCCAAAGCTACAATGGGTAAAATATCGCGTACGGGGTGGTGTAGCAATGCAGGGGGAACATATGGTGGAGGGAAGGTAACCCTCAGCACTCGTTCGGCAGGTGAATATTTTGTCGCTATAGATGACACCCCTCCAGTTGTTGTCCCTAACTTTGTGGAGGGGGCAAATCTCTCGTCGTCGATGTCGCTAAGTTTTGATGTAAGAGATAACTTTTCGGGGGTGTCGAAATTCAACGCCACAATAGATGGGGAGTGGATTGCGCTCGACCTGCACAAGGGTCGCATAACCCATAAATTTGTAACTCCCCCCAGTGGAGGCGAACATACGATCAAAATCACGGTGAGCGACGCAAAGGGAAATAGCACAACATTGACAAGAAAATTCAAACGTTAACTTCCTATATTGCAAAAAAATGGTTACTTTTGCGCCAACTAACAAATAATAACTAATAAATAAATATTATGTTTTTTAAACCAATGATAACAGAGGTTGCGGACTCTTTGGCTGAAGAGACCGTTCAAGCGGCAGATAGTGTTGCGACTGTAGTAAACGAAATAGCTACCACTGTACAGAGTGTAGCATCGGGCGAAATGTCTGTCGTAGAGCTACTTCAAAGTAGTGGAGATCTAGATTTTTCGGCTTTAATTACAAATATAAGTGGCGAGATTATGAAGGTCGGTTTCAAGATCGTGATCGCCCTTATGATCTACTATATCGGTCGTTTCCTTATCCGAAAGATGATCTCATTTATGGATAAGGGATTCGAGGCGAGGGATGTAGAGGTGTCGCTTCGCTCGTTCCTTAAAAGCATGGTTAACATTGTGTTATATGTGCTTTTGATCCTTACGATAATCCAACTTTTGGGTATCAACACCACCTCGCTTGTTGCGATGTTGGCATCGGCAGGTTTGGCTATTGGTATGGCACTCAGCGGTACATTGCAAAACTTTGCAGGCGGTGTTATGATCCTGTTCTTGAAGCCTTACAAAGTTGGCGATTATATCATCGCTCAAGGGCAAGCAGGTACAGTTCAAGAGATTATGTTGTTCACGACGGTTCTAGAAACATTCAATGGCGATACGATATTTGTGCCTAATAGCACAATCTCGTCGTCGATAATCGAAAACTACTCACACTCGGGCGAAAGACGTATTGTGTGGACTGTATCGGTGTCGTATGGCGATGATTACGATCAAGTTAAAGCTGCTATTATGGATATTTTGCTCGCCGATGAGCGTATTATCAACGATCCAAATAGACCTACATTCCAACCCTCTGTTGTGCTATCGAAACTCGCAGATAGCTCAGTGGATTTGGATGCTCGCGTATGGGTTACCAACGAAAACTATTGGGGTGTGATGTTCGATGTCAACGAACAAATCTACAAACAACTCCCAACCAAGGGGGCTAACTTCCCATTCCCACAAATGGATGTACATATCAAGAATAGCTAGTGGCTATATCTGTATAAATAAAAACTTTTTTACATATAATTAACAGATGGAATTAAAAGAAATTTTGGCAATCTCGGGACAACCTGGGCTCTACAAATATGTAGCACAATCGACTCGCGGTGTGATCGTTGAGTCGCTCATAGATGGCAAACGTATGAATGCAGCAGCTTCGGCAAAGGTGAGCACCCTCACCGAGATCTCGATGTTTACCGAGGGCGAAGATATTGCTCTAGCCGACGTATTTACAAAGATCTACGAATATACTAAGGGCGAGGCGGCAATTAGCCACAAGGAGTCGCCCGAGAAGATCAAGGCGGAGTTTGCAGCGGTGCTTCCTGAGTATGATCGCGACCGTGTACATGTGTCGGATATGAAGAAGTGCTTCGCATGGTACAACATCTTGGTTGGAGCTGGCATGACTTCGTTTGAGTTGCCAAAATATGACGCTCAAAGCGAGGAGGAGTAGATGAAGATAGGAGATATTGAGCTCGGTGAGCAACCTCTCTTTTTGGCACCCATGGAGGATGTCACAGACCCTTCGTTTCGATATATGTGCAAAGGGTTTGGAGCAGATGTTGTCTACACCGAGTTTATATCGGCAGATGGTCTAATTCGTGATGCGTGGAAGTCGCGCGCCAAACTCAATATCGACGATGGAGAGCGACCCGTGGGGATCCAAATCTACGGCAACCAAATCGAACCGATGGTCGAAGCGGCACGTATTGCGGCGAGCGTAAAGCCCGATATTATTGATATAAATTTCGGCTGTCCAGTCAAAAAGATTGCTGGACGAGGTGCAGGGTCGGGTATGATGCGCGATGTGCCTTTGATGGTCGAAATGACACGTCAAATAGTTGAGGCTGTTGATATTCCAGTTACTGTCAAAACCCGTCTAGGGTGGGATGAGGAGAGCAAAAATATCGAAGATATAGCTATTAGATTGCAAGATGTTGGGATCCAAGCCCTCACCATTCATGGGCGCACACGTGCTCAAATGTATCGTGGCGAGGCGGATTGGACTCTTATTGGCGCGGTGAAGAATAATCCGCTCATTAAGATCCCTATAATCGGAAACGGTGATATTGATTCGGGCGAAAGAGCACGCGAAATGTTTGACCGCTATGGTGTTGATGGCGTGATGGTTGGACGAGCAACTTATGGTCGACCTTGGATATTTAAAGAGATCCGCCATTTTCTTTCGACGGGCGAACATATGGCACAACCATCGGTCGTGGAGCGTGTGAAGATTGCCCATGAGCACCTTTCGAAATCTATCGAGGTGAAAGGCGAAAAGGTGGGAATCCTCGAAATGCGTCGCCATTTATCGAACTACTTCAAGGGGTTACCCGATTTTAAGGCTACGCGTCTTAAGTTAGTGACTCTCACCGATCCTGTGGAGTTGCACGATACTATCGCATCAATCGCCACTACTTGGGGTGATTATGATGTTAGTGCGGTTGTTCCTGCTCCACTTTCGCATAGTTTATAGTATAGCAGCGTTGCAAAGCGGCGAAAATAATGGCGAAAACAACGGTTAAAAATAACTTAGGATAGGCAATACGCCCTCATGCGTTAAAACTATATATCCCCGAAATTGAAGTAATTATCAATTTCGGGGATATAAATTAAATGATAACGTGTGATTTAGATTAAATCTTCATCTGATGTATTTTTAAGCTCTTCGTCGCTTACGGCAGCGGTTACCTCTGCCATCTTCTCTGAAGTTACAGCTGTCAATTCGTCGAAGTTGAAATCTTCGCCACTAACCTCTTTAATGTCGCTAGCTGTCACTGTAAACATAACCTCGGCAAGTTCACCCTCTGTGGTTGAACCCTTCTTAAGAGCCTTAATGCTTGATGATTGAGCCTTAAGATTCTCGACTATGCCCTTAAGTTCGCCCAATCCTTTGTTTGCGATTTGTGGACCTTGTTTGATATATTTACCATACGAGAATGCTGCAACACCAAGTGAAGGAAGAGCTGTTGTAGCACTTGCGGTAAGAACCGTTAGGTTTGTACAATCCAACAAGATGTTTGTTCCTGTGAGGATGATCTCTGTGTATTGCAAGACAACACCTCCAGCGTTACGAACCTTGCCGTTTTGATCCTCGATTACTGCGATATACTCGTATTCGCCATCTTCGTTTTTGATCGCCTCTCCAGTCTCTGCATTTGTGCTAAGGTAATATTTTACCTCATAGTAAGGGATTGATGATGTATAGGTTTCGAGAGCATTGTAGAGTGCATCACACGCAACCAAATATTCGTCGAACTCTGGGTTTCCTGTCAATTCGGGCATCACCCACACCAAAGGTTTCTTCTCCTTAGCTGGTTTCTCTTTTTTCCCCTTCTTCTCCTCATCACCCTCCTCTCCTTTGGAGTAGACATTTGTTGCTGGCACAACGATTGCTAAAAGAATTAGCGAAAAAAGAATCTTAGTAAAATTTCTCATGTTTTTTTGTTTGGTTTATAAAAATTTAGAACTTTTTATTTATGGGTGTTCTATTTTCCCATTTTTAGCCATTCATGTTATTTGAATATCTTGACTCTTACCTTTGTATGGTCATTTATGGTTGATAGATCTAGGAGTTTGGTTTTCTTAAACCCTTTGATCTCTTCGGGGTCAAAGAGCAATACTTTATATGTCGATTGGTCGCTTGACGATAACTCTAGGTGGAAGTGTCCATTATCATCTGTTGTCGCTAATAATTGAGGACTCTTGTCGCTCTCTGACTTCATCGCATATATCTTAACTCCTGTGAGTTTATTCATGGTGTTTGCTGCATCCTCTACAATACCCTCTATAACTAATGGTAACGACGATTTAGCCTCTTCGATTTTGCCAATGATGACATCGTATCTATCATCACTCATATATGCTTTGATGCCGTTATATGCTGTGAGAGCCTCTTCGTAATACTCCTTCATCTTTCTGAGGTCGGCGCTACTGCCACTCTCATCCTTTAGTTTCTTGGCAGCAATAAGGCATCGTTTGGCGTAGTTTAGGTTATTGTTGCAAATCTCCATAACCTTGATATACTCCTGCACAGTACTTAGATCCGAGGGGGCACCCTCGGCGCTCATTGCTTGTTTGTAGAACCCTGCGGCGATTTCATATTTATGCTCTGCGGAGGCTTTATTTCCGCTGTCGAGGAGGTGCGAATACTCCGATCCTCCACTCGAAGGGTCGATAACCGTATATTTGTATGTCGCCTTTGGCATCCAGATGATCTCGATAGATGCAGGCATAAACCCTTCGGCGCTGACATCGATGATTCTCTTGCAATCCATCTCGTTCAAGAAGAAGTAGAGGGTGTCGACCATCATTCCGTTATATACTCCCGACACAATATCCTCTTGGGCGATACCCATATTTACTTTATAGTTTACCTTTATGTTGGAGTAAAATATAACTCGTGTGCTTGCGACATCGTCGGCATTGGTCTTTGTCGAAACAGATTTATCGACCTTACCTCCGTCGAGTTCAAGTTGCTGAGCCGATGTTGTGTTGATACAACAGCAAAAAAGGATTATTGGGAAAAGTACTCGTGTAAAAATTTTATCCATATATTAGTTTTTATAGTGGAATTTTAAAAATAGGTGAGCTCTAATGCGTAAGTAAAACGAGAGGTAAAATGAGGGTAACTAATAATTATTAGCCACCCTCTAAATTGTTTATTACTAGAAATCAAATTCGCCCAATTGGAACACTTCGCTACGTGGGAAGATTTGACCATTAAGCATATATGGTTGCCATGTACGCACGTGGATAAGCATATCGGTGTCTGAGTGGAACTCAATTGCGAGGAACAGCCAACCATCATCGCTATAGTGGGTTGTGTTCCATGCTTGACGAAGCGTAACGCCATATATGTTAGCCTCCACGGGGTGTTGCATAACATATATATCGTCGAACCCGATATTTACATATGGGTTTTTGGCAAACACCGCCTTCAATCTAGCCATATATTGCTCCTTATTGCTCTTGACATATGACACTGTTTCGGCGCTCATGCCCGAGAATGTATCACCATTAGATTTGCAGACATTACCTGTGATGATAAGTACATCGTCGCTATACATGCTTCCGATCAACGTCAAATCTTTACGGTTATATGCGGTGCGGAAATTCTCGACAAAATCGAGGATCATCTGTCTGCGACGCAAATCGGTGATAGATTTATTTGCCTTGATAATATCTTGGTATTTGTGATTTTCGATCGCAAAATAGAAGGCATCGATTGTTCCCGAAGGGGTGAAGTTTATCACCGCATCTTGGCGCGATCCATCCTCCATGATAAATGGCAGATTTCGGATTTGGTATCCTTTGCTTGTTGCCAAACAGCGTTGGTAGATCTCAGACTCCACACAGCGATATTTTGCACAATCCCAAATTTGGAGCACATTTTGGCGTGCATCATTATTCATATTGACATACTCCAACCCAGGGCGCGAATTAGAATCAACGAATGCTTTATTGATTGACGTAATCATCTCTGTTGCCGCCTTGCTCATTGTGGCACGGAGGTGTTCATTCGCTTGATCGGTAACCTCGACTACGGTTTTTGTTTGAGCAAAAGCTGACGAAATTGACGTTAGAGCCAAGATAGCTATTGAAAATAAAAAGTGTCTCATTATGTAAATTTTTTTCATGATTATTAATTTTAACTTATATACATATTTAGTTTAGCTTGATATTGAGAGAGTGATACTCGATAAACTAAAACTAATATATATATACCCAATAAATAATATCGTAGCTTTTGCTATAATCGACCAAACTACCCGATTTCAAACCCTTGCGAGAGGTACCTGTGCCTCGATCCAAAACATCAATCAATTTTCCACTTCGAAGAATCACAAAATAACAAACTGTCGGGTCTGAGATTGTGCTGAGTCGACCATACACAAGGTTTCCATTCTCTTTATATCTGTTGAGAAGTGCTCCTACATCTTTAGATTCTGTGAGTTTGAGGATCTCGTTTATGATATTGTTGCTTGTATAGCTACTTGGTGATGACGACGAAGATGCCTTTGACGATGATGGCGAAGAAGATGACGAATAATATCCTCCTGTCGTAGAGGTAGTAGTTGTCGAAGTTATTTGTTGAGGGGTTTCAACCTTTGGCTCCTCTACTTTTGTTTCGGTAGTTTTAGGTTTTGAGCCCATGATTTCGATAACTTTTGGCTCTTCGACCACCTCAACCTCCTCTTCTTGACCATTTAGAATCTCTGGTCCATCTGGCGATAAGCGGATAACCATCAAAGATTTTAGCCCTTTATCCTCGACCGAAATCTCTGATTTTAAGATAAACGCAATGACGCGAGTATAACCCTCTAAGTCAATAGAAACGATGCCTAAACTATTGTCGAAACCACTAAAATTTACAGTCGTTACATCGGGGTTATCCATGCGGACACTCTCCGTAATCATGATTTTTAGCTCTTCGATAGCCATTGATCTCGCCTCGTCGGGATCTGCGCTATTACCATCACCATAGTAGTAGTTTCCCGACACTTTAATATCTCGCTCCATGCTCTTCGCCGAGCTATTTTGAGCCGATATGGTGTTGACACAACAACACAACAATACAACTAGCGTAGTAATTATTCTTTTTACCATAATTTTCTTTTTTCTTTAGGTTCTTTATATTCTTCGAATAGATCAGTCACATTATCGAACGGGATATATGAGAATAGACGAGCACTCATAAACTTTCTGTCCGAACTAAATAGCGAACTAATATCTGTGATGACATGTAGCATATGCAGATAGTTTAGTTCGGCATTGTGCAACAAAACTGTAGCTTCGATTTTATCGCCATTGACCTTCTCGACACCTACATATGTCTTTAGCTCATTTGCCTCGCAAAATCTACGTAGGGTATTAGTCGTTATTTCGAATGATTTGATGCTATTGCCATACATCCTCTGTTCCACTTGAATGATGGTCTCATCGCCAAATTCGCTACGCATAAGTAGCACGTTACTAAGCGATGGGGCAATCATATCTGGTGTATAGACAACCTCGTAGCTATTAGATCTTTTACGGGTATAGTAGGTTGTGCTCGATATGCTATCCAGCAAAAACGACACTCCATTTCTAGCAAACAAACCGCTCTTGAGCTTTGAGTATTTCTCCTCCTCTTCTGATTCGAACTTAGGGTTATTTATCTCAGAACATTTGACAAATTGAGCTTCGATACCATTCTCTAGCTCCGATTTATCCTTGCCCGTGAGGATCTGAATATTGGCAGGAAACTTTAGAGCCAATGTTGAGTTGTTCCCATCGCCCCACTCCAAGCTATACTCCAAACTATCGCGTCTCATATCGAACAATATAGTGCGATTGAGGATTGATAATCCGTTCGAAAGATTCCAATAGGGACCCTTTTGATACTCAGCTCCATTAAAATAGAGTTTACTTCGGCTATGATCCAATACATTTTTTATGTCCAAATCTCTTTGAGCAAGAATTAGATCTAAGAAGAATCTCTCTACAAACGAACTTATGATGGTTGTATCTCCCTCGAATATAGGAAGTTTAACACCCACCGTTGATACTACCCCATAGGGGTTATATTCAACTTTTACTCTAAATCCATCGATCTCACCCTCTCCATTGGATTTGATGTCGTAGGGGAGCTTTTCGAATATAGATGCAAGATATATATTTTCACACAGTTGTGCATTTGCATATAAAAATGCAAATGCACAAACCATTGTGAGTAAATATCTTTTGATGTAATACATTATTCGATACCTATTATTCGGCACGTCCGATTTGTATGATCTCGATCAATGTACCATTGCTATTATATAGCTTACCCATATCCAATTTATTGTCGTACCATGTACCGATAATATATTGACCAGGCTCAGCATAGCGTTTCTTTCTGTCGTGTGGCGAGATAAGAGCACTCTTGGTATATGTCATTTTACCTTGACCCGATGCTCTGCCATTTTTGAGATCGCCAACGTAGGTGCCATATGCGAACTTTACAGTTCCGTGCGTTGGCTCTGGTGTTGGCTGTGGTTGTGGTTCAGGCTCAGGTTGTGGTTCGTCGACAATTTCAATACTCTCTACGACATCATCTCCTCCACCATACAAAAATGATGGAAACTGAGTGAAATAGCTACCTGCCGCCAATCCTGCAACAGCAACAACTCCTGCCACTCCTGCGATTAGTCCCGTAGGAGCTGCTTGCTTCTTTTGAACCTCCGAAAGCTCCTTTCCGCACTCTGGGCATTCGAAATCAGCTAGGATGCTAACCTCCACCAACTTATTTGAATCAGCTGTTGTACACCCATTTTGGAAATTTGTACACTTTCCTGTTCTTGTATTTTTACTTGCCATTTTTTTACTTCTTAAGATTTGTTACTATTGTTGTGATAATTTTGTGATATTTAGCATACACCTGACTTTGGAGGTTGTTGTTGCACTCTCCGAGGATCTCCTTTGCCAAAGATGCAACCTTTTTAGCTAGCTCCTCACGTTTGGTGATGTGTAGATAGTCGCTTTGCATCAAAGCCTCAACATCTGCTTTGATTCTCTTGATGTCGCCAATCTTTAGACTCTCGCTATCCTCCATTGTCGACAATTTGTCCGATATAACGATTGGAGGCATTGGGAGTCCAAGGTCATCCTCCTTGATGATACAATATGCCATGCGACCTGTTCCATCTTGTTTGTCTTGATACTTAATAAGATCCATCGCCACGCCCATCAACAAAAGATCTGTGTATGTCGCCACATTAAATGGCTCAACAAAGATTGTTGGGTATTGTGATCCATCGCCTTCGAGGTGTAGCACAAGTTGATTAACTTCGCGGTTGCCACCTTCGAGCATCTTGTTATATTTGTTCTTCAAGAACTTAACATCGTTGACCATACGCAATGGGAAACAATATGTAAGGCTCAAGATTGTGATCTCGTTCATCTTGTCGCTACTATCGTCAAACACAAGGTGTTTAGATCCATCAACATTGCTTTGGAATGCAGCTTTGAGCTTCTCGATAAATTGCTCTTTACCTGGCGCTGGAGGCATGCTGATAAGCACCGATCTAAACATAATATTGGTGTTTGGCTTCGGTGAGTCATTATTTGCAATCGAGCGATTGATCTCCGAATTATCGAATGTCAAGAATACACCCGACGCATTGATGATATTGCGCGCAAAGTCATTCAACGCATCACTTTGATCGTTTGATCCATATCTTTCGTATAGTTGTTCGATGATGTTTTTGCCAATTATCGCTGTAGAGTCGGTCGTATATTCATCATGCGCAAGAGCCGCTGCGCTCATACACTCTTGTTCCAAGATGCTGAATAGAGTATCTTCGCTCATGCTCTCCATAAGTTTCTCGAATGTAAAATCGCTAAAACACAACTCCACAATGCGATTTCTCACGTTGGTAGCTTGTTTCTTCTGAACATCTACATCTCTAACCAACTGCCCTGCAAAGTTATGCACTTGTGTAGGGTTGTAGTACTTCATGATCGCATCTTTGTAGTCAATATCTTTGTCTGCACTCTCGATACAACGAATTGCCAAACATGTCTCCACGAAATCCATTGCGTTTGAGAATCTCTCGACCATCTTCGCAACTGTTTGAGTCAACTCTCCAACTTTGATGCACACCTCGCGAAGCAACTCTTTGGCAAAATCCATCGCAACGAGCTCCGTTTTGATTGTGTATATCGCTTGAAGTAGGGTGGTGTGATCTTGGAAGATATTCTTCTTCTTACCAAATAGCTTAGACACAACACCTGTACCTGCCCACTCTTGCTCGTTTTGAGCCTTGATTTGGAGCAGATCCTCTAACTTCTTCTCTTTGTTGATAACCTTACTATTGAAGTTTACCAAATTAGCATCGACAGTCTCCATTAGGGTGTCACACATCTTCACAATGTCGTAGAGCGAACGGATTCCGCTGTGCCACTCTGTAAACAAATATTTTTCAACTTGTTGAACGATTTCAGTTGCGTGATCCTTCTTCGATTTAGATTTGATCTTGTAGAACTCGTTAACACCAACTTTGCGGAAGTTTTTATCAAAACGATCTTGGCACAACTTCGATAGCTCCATAAGTGCATATGCTTCGTTGTTTGCCCACGCTGTTTGGCTCAACAATGGGATGATTGAGTTCCAGTCGTCAGTTATAGTTTTCCACTTTTGCTCGATCTCGCTTGGGAGGATTCCCAACGACAACATAAGGTGTGCATCGGTCAAAAAGATCTTCTTAAGGAAGCTATCATTATTAATCATCGAGTGATAATCCTCATTGCGAGGGTCACATCTATAACCCAAATCATCCGACCAATTATTGAACTTAAATTGGTTGAGAGCTTGTTGAGCAAATGTAAATGTCAAGAACTCTTTGATCTCCTCTTCGGGGTTTATAATACGTTTGATACCAAACGATTTGAAGATCTTCGAGCGTACAGGGATTCTATCCTCTGTAGACTCTGCATTCTCATCGTACTCATTCTTTGGATCCACATTCTCGGTGCTAAAGCAATCGAGGAATGTGCGCATAGCCTCTTGATTGTTTGATTTGATAGAGATGTAGTGGTGGATAATATCTGAAACAATAACTGGCAGTTCAGTTTGTGTATTTACGATCTTACCATTCTCGTTTGCGTTTGTAAACAAGAAACAAGCGTTAAACATATCTGTACCCTCGGCATCGACTCTAACGGTTTGACCGCTCACATCGTGAGGTACAAATTGCTTAACCTTTAGAGCGTTGAGCTCCGTAAGTGCAGCATATCCATTTGCGTGGTATGCACCCTTATCCCAATTTGGAAGTGGGGTATTCTCGGGAACCAAACAATATACGATGATCTTGTAGTTTAGTCCAGAGTTGATATTTGGAACAAAGTGCTTTCTGGTTTGAGCAATAGCATCAACCACCGAACCAGAACCTGTTCCTCCAGCTAGTCCAGCGATGATATGGAATGTAATATCTACATTACCACTCTTTTGTTGGATAGATTTAGCTTGATTCTTAAGAACAGTCTCATAATCATTTACCGCACACGAGAACAAGAAACGACCCAATCGACGTTTTTGAGCTGCCGCGCCATCGTCGCCAACATTACCCACGATATTAGCCCAAATCTTCTTACTTCCGATCCAATCTTTGATTCCAGGGTAGTTTTCTACATTATTAAGTTGATCGCTCAACTTCGCGCCACGCACAAACAAAAAAGATTCCTTGCCAAGTTGAGCATTCTCGCCCAACACCTTCCATGTTTGGTCGTTAGGTTTCATCAACTCATTGCTCGAATCAACATACACGAAACCGAGTGGCATTTTAGCTCTTTGCTCGGAGCTAGTCTCTTGAAAAAGTCTTTTGCGGAAAGCCTTCAGGATGTTACCACCTGTACCTCCAAGACCGATGATTAAATGATTTTCCATTATTATTGTTTTATGTTATTATTATAATTTATTCGTAATATCCATTGCTCATATAGCTAGCTCCTCGACCGTAGCCTCCCGTGGAGTTCTTGAACTTGTTTTTGATAAACATGAAGATTAAGACCTGGATAATAATCTCGATGAGTAGCGTTATGTATCGAGCGATGCGCAATCCTCTGACCGTTGAGTTGGCGTGTTTGTTGACCTGTGTGTTAAGCTCCGAACTAGACAGTTGTCCGTCTTGATTTTTGGATGAGAATTTAGGGAGATTCTCATCAATATAATCCATTATTGATTTTTGATTAGACCCCCCTTGAGTTTGCGCCAGTGCGTTATTTAATTGAGCTTGAGCATACAGCACTTTCGATTCAGAACTTTTGACATAGTTGCATATAGACATTAACACAACAGAGACACCAAACGATACCATCAGCAAAAATGATACTTCGTCATCGAAACGAAAATTTTTGATAAATAGTTTCATCACCAATACAAGACACAATAATATTAATATTGCGTATCCAATTCCTTTGATAGTCCCTATGAAAATCATATCTTCAATTATTTGTCTACCTAAATGTTATAAAACACTTTAGCAGGTTATTATTTTAGGTTTGTTTATGTGTTTGTATTTTTCATACAATATACAAATTTACTACAAAGCTAGCAAAAAAAAAGAAAAAAAGGCAAAAAAGAGGATTTTTTTGATCTATTATTTTTTGTTGCACTGTTTTTATATCAAAAATAGTTGCAAGTTGTATGTAAAAAATCAACAATAATACAGCTGAAATATAATATGTTTACTATTAGTGATTTATGAGTGTTAAAATGATATATCAAAATAGGATAATTCAAATATTTTACATAAATTCATAAAAAATAAACAAATAAAGAGCCTTATCTCCTTTTTTCATTTAATAATGTTATGGTTATTTTAATGGTATCATGATAGTTTTAATGGTGTCATGACTGTTGTAATGATGTCATGTCGGTTTTAATGGTATTATGACTGTTTTAATGGTGTCATGGTGGTTTTAATGCTGTTGTAACTATTATGTATATAATACACCTTAAGTCTTTAATCTCAATTGATTACAAAATGTAATCTAACAAATGATTTTATTATTATGATATTTTTAAGAAAAATAACCACCGTAAATTTGGGTGATTCAAAAGAAATTCCTATATTTGCACACCGAAACAACAGAAATGGTCCGATGGCCGAGTGGCTAGGCAAAGGTCTGCAAAACCTTGTACAGCGGTTCGAATCCGCTTCGGACCTCAGAGAACCCCTTTAGAAGTATTCTGGAGGGGTTTTTCTTTGAAATTGTCCGATATTTGTCCGACGCACTGTGCATTTAATATCTCTTTTTTGAAAATATATTATTTTCCTTCTTGCATTTTGTCAGTTGATATACTATCTTTGCCAAAAACTATGTTATTATAATAACATTCATTAATATACTAATATGAAAACTAATGCACTATCAATTGCTAACTATTTTGTAGACAAAGTGATGGAAGGCGATGGAGACTTAACTCTTTTGAGATTGGTTAAATATGTCTATATTTCATATGGGTTAACATTGGCGATACTAGATAAGAATATCTTAGATTGCAGATATGATAAAGTCGAAGCGTGGAAATTCGGACCAGTTATACCGAGTGTTTATCACTCATTTAAACATAACGGTAACAGCCAAATTCGGAATAAAGTCCAAATTCCAACAGACTTAGATATGGAATCTCTTAGTAATATTAACTTTGTCGATGCTGTCATAAATGAACGTGATAAACAATCTTTAACACCTATATTAGACTTTGTTTGGGACCAATATAAAGATGTACCTACTCCTAAGCTAATTGATATTTTACATCGGGATGGAACACCTTGGAAATTTTGCTATAAGCCAGGTGCAAATGTAGATATTCCTGAGGATATGACAAAAGCGTATTACAAAGCATTTATAAACCAATTGTAATATTGTATGCGGGATATTGGGACAGAAGGTATAAGCAAGATATTAGGGAAGCTAAAGCAACGTGATGAGGTCGATATTGTCGTTCCAAACGATACTTATACAGATATAAAAAAAGAAGTAGAAGCTGCCGAATTAAATAGGCTTTTAACAGAAAATGACCTGCTGCGTGAAACTCTCGAAGGAAATAAGCAAGATAGAGAACAGCGTAAATGCTTTTCTGACAGGGTGTTTACATTAACTTGTATTTATCTTTTAGTTGTTACAGTTATTTTAGTTGCATCTGGAAAGACCTGAATTCAACTTGTAAATGCAACTGAGGAATTGGGAAGTTGCAGAGAATGAGATAAAATATTTTTTCAGAGAGGAAAGAGAGGTAAAACTCTCCTTCGCTCCGCTGAATGGAAT
>JBCQUZ010000181.1:0-2924 GCA_047173645.1 Rikenellaceae bacterium | reverse complement strand
TACGCTCAAATCGGTATCTTCGCTCGATGCGGAGAACTCCAAATCATCGAGGTCGCTAACCGAAAAATCATCGACCCAAACGCCTGTGCTATTTACATATACCGAAAATTTGGTGTCGGCTACCCACGCCACTTCAAACTCACCCTCGGAGTCATCCGCTGCGCCATATATTTGGAATAGTGCTGGAGGATTTGCCACGACCGTATATGTCGAATCGTCGTCATCGCCACCTCCAGGATTGTTATCCTCCGTGCCATCTGTTTCGCAACCTACGAAGGCTAACATTGCCATCATTAGGAGCGATTTAAGAAATCTTTTACTGTTCATTTTGGTTTATTTTTTTTGATTAATATTTTCGATTGGGGTTGTAACCTCTCGCCACTTAGGTAACTCACCCTTTGTCAATTACAAAGTTAAGTACCAGAGTGATGTGAAAATGGTATTATTATAACGTATTGTTGTATTTTACAACTTTTTGGGATCTAACTTTATAATCTCGATACCTTTAACCTCTAACGACCCTTTACCAATGGTGTCGTTTGCATCAAAAAGAAGTCGGATTTGTTGCTCGCCTTTGTCTAAGTGAACCACTCCGATGGTTTGCTCGCCCCACCTCTGTTCATACGCCTCGACTCTTGGTGAACGGTCAGGACTTGGGATTCTTTGGGGTGTGTATGGCTTCAGGTCAATTACTTCGCCACCTGCGAGTGAGACTTTTTGTGGTTGCTGAGTAGATGAATATTGTAGTGTGATTTGATAATCTGCCTTAGTGTCGACTATCACATCCCAATATATTGCATCGTTTGGCGACATATCCACTAACCAATCTCCTGCCCAGCCGTGAATGTTGGTGTAGTAGCGTGTCTCGCCACTCATTAGAGCCTCGTGCGATGGTAATTCGATAGGTTCGTCCAAAATTCCGATATGTGCTGTGCGACTAATAGAGCGTTCATATTCGGGTTTTACATTGGCAAACCAGTTGTCATATACATTGGCGAGAGAATCTTTTAACGTTGGGTTCTCTATCGACAAATCGTGCTCCTCCGAGGGGTCGTTTTGTTTGTCGTAGAGTTCACGACGCCCACCTCCAAAGGTTATGAGCTTGTAGCGGTCGTTGTAGACTACACCCTCGCAACTCTCCAACTCTAAATGCGAATATGCACGGTGCGTAAAGAGATACCTATCTTTCAATTCAGAGGTTTCGCCACTTAACAACCCTTTGAGCGATACGCCTGTAATCTCACGACCATCGACTGGCGAGGAGTCTATGCCACACAAATCTAAGATTGTCGGCATAATATCGACATAGGAGGTTGTGTTTGGAATCTCGATAGGCTCTATGCGACCCTTCCAGTACACGAGGCAGGGGACTTTAAAACCGCCCTCATAAGATTGCCCTTTGCGACCCTTTAGCACTCCGTTATATCGGAAATTATTTGGACCATTATCGGTCATAAAAACTATCAGAGTGTTATCCTCTACGCCACTTTTTGTGATATAATCGAGCAGACGACCAATATTAAAATCCAAGTTTTCGCACATTGCATATACCGCAGGGGTCATATCGGTGTCGCTCGTAGCTATATGAGCATATTTATCGTAATACTCATCGGGCACTTGATATGGTGCGTGGGGTGCATTGTAGGGCACATAGCAGAAGAATGGGGTGTCATTTTTGATACTCTCTCCCATAAAATCTATCGCTCTATCGGTCAACAAATCGGAGATATACCCCTCGCCGTTGAAAAATTGTTGATTGTGTTGCAATCGTGAGTCGAAGTAGTTGGTGAGGTGCCCAGCACAAAATCCTACAAACTCATCGAACCCTTGACCATTGGGGTCTTGGGGATAGTGCGCACCATTGTGCCACTTACCAAAACACCCTGTCGAGTAGTTGTTTGCCTTGAACAGTTCGGCTATTGTCTGCTCACGACTATCCATATTTTCGGACGACCGTGTGACACTCATAGCTCCAGTGCGAAGGTGCTCTCTACCCGTAAGTATTCCTGCACGAGTCGAGGCACTAAGTGGGCTAACGTAGAAGTTTGTGAGATGGGCTGATAGTTGACTCAGGGAGTCCAACACGGGAGTCTGCACAATCTCGTTACCATTAAAACCAAAGTCACCCCAACCTTGGTCGTCGGTCAAAATCAATAAAACATTGGGGTGTACCGCCTCGGTTACACCACCACACGAAGATAGCAAAGCAGCCGATGCCGCCAAACCTATATACCTTTTCATAATCCTACAAAGTTAAAACCTCCAGACACATACGAGAGTTATGGTAGGGACATTTCCACATTCCTGCCTTATCCTCCGCCATATTTATTGAGCCATCCTCACGCCTGCTCCACCACCATTCGCCACCCTCGAAATCTATGAGTCGACTCTTGATATACTCCCAGCACTTTATAGCCTGAGACTCCGCTTGGGTATCACCGTGATATTTCGACAACCACATAAGTCCCACGATACACTCTGCTTGAACCCACCAGTGGCGATCGGTGTCGAGCGAGCCATTAGCGTGTCGTTCATATATCATACTACCATCCTCCATAAGACCCTCCATAGAGACCTTAGCAACTTTAGCACAAATAGCCTTCACCTCCGATGTTAGCTCCTCATCACCGAGTTCGTGTGCCGCCTCTAAGAGCAACCACGACGCTTCGATGTCGTGACCATAGGAGTGAATACCATCCGTGCTGCGCCACTCCATATCGAAAAATAGTGATAGGTGGCTGTCGGCTGGGTTGTAGATGTGGTCAAGGAATATGCGTAGTAGCTTTATGATTGCAGCCTTTAGCTCCTCACTCTTCCACACTCTATAAAGATTAGTGTACGCTTCGAGGATATGAAGATGTGTATTCATCGACATCGGTGCATTATCATCCTTTTCGCTAAGTCGCAAATCTTCGAGGGGTTGC
>JBCQUZ010000180.1:0-2925 GCA_047173645.1 Rikenellaceae bacterium | reverse complement strand
AGTGCATTAGTAGTCGAACGCTACGGCAATTTGAACTCAAATTCGAGAAGTATGATTTAGTTATTTGTGATGAGTTTGGCTATGTGAGCTGTGATAAGGAGGGTGGAGAGTTGCTCTTTAATCACTTATCATTGAGGGCGGGACGCAAGTCTACGATCATCACCACGAACCTCTCATTTGACCGATGGGGCGAGATTGTGAAGGACAAGGTGTTGGTCACGGCGATGGTCGATCGGCTCACTCACAGAGCAAAATTGGTTAATATGACGGGTGAGTCATACCGCCTCAAGGAGACGAAAAAGTTGATTAGTGGAAAATGTTAGTAGATAAAGGAGATTTTAGTTTGCAGTGAGATGAAAATTCAAAATAATAACTAATTTTGCAAATATCTAAAGGGCGCGATAGTGGTGTACTTTTCAATTATTTTGGTGGCCCTTTTTTCGATTATTGTATACAACCGCTATATGTTCGGTCATTTATGGTGAACTTCACCCCCTCAATCTGCTCCGTTGATCCCTTATACTTAAATTCGAGATCCACGCCCCTTGTCTTTAGCAACTTTGCGAGCGAGACCCAATTGTACGATTGAGGCAACAGCTCACGCAGAGCGTCACGGATCATAAGCCTATTCCGATCATCCTCCTTCAAGCGGTCGTAATTCTCGCCACCGCCACGAGAGAAGTGCAGCCCATACTTCTCGGTTATCTGTTTACACACCCTCTCATTGCGCTCGTAATCCTTGGTATCTCGTATCACTTTGCCATCATTGTCAATCCGATTGATACATAGATGCACGTGTGGATGCCTCTTGTCGTGATGCCTCACCGCAACGTATTGAGTGTTGCCAAATCCCATCTGCTTGATGTAGAACTCGGCAATCTCCGCCATTAGCTCATCGGTAATCTTATCGCTATCCTTGGGCGAGAAACTCAGCGGAATGTGATAGAGCGGTTTGACGATCTCGGGCTTCATCGACCGCTGCATCTCGAAGCTTCGAATGAGGTTGTCGAGATAGTCGCAATGCACACCCTCGGCAGCTATGATTTTTGCCCCTTTCTTATCATCTAAGATGTAGGCGAGGGTCGATTTAAAGCTGTTACTTTTTATAATTTTACCCACCATTCTCAATCATATTTACAGCGTCGTTCAACCTCCTTTGAATATTTTGGTGCGCCTGTGCTACGAAGCCATATCCAGCCTCATTGGCTCGTTTGGCAATCTGATTTAGATTATTGCCCATATTGCAAATATTGCGAATGTAGCCCATCTCTTCGGGTGATAGTCGAGGGGTAATCACCGACTGCGTAGCGCACAATTTCAGGTAGCTCGACAGTCGCATATTTGCCGTGCGAGCCTTTGCCTTTAACTCAAAATAATCACCAGTCTTGAAGCGTGTGACGACTCTATATTTTAGTTTTTCGCTCTCCATCTTGCGAGGGCGAGTCTTTCTTGATTTTATGTTTTCCATAAGTTAAATTTTACAGTTAGACCATCGGGATTTCAGCGTAATTTGGCACAAATTGCATAAACTCGCTATACTCCGCTTTTTAAATTTTTACTCTACTCCTGCCAACTCCAAATCGAACCGATCGATGAGGGTTTGAAGCAGTGGATTCTTGGCGATCATCTTACCCAAAAGTAGCTGCGGTGAGTTGCCATCGAGGAGGAAATCGGCTATGTCGTAGCCCTCTTCTCGCTGCTCCGTGGTTGCCATCTTTTCGAGGGTATCGAGGATTGACGCGTCAATTCCTTGGGCTTTGAATAGTGGTAGTTTTGACTGCCAATACTGAGTTGCTCCCAGATCTGGAACAAGCAATACTTTGCGACCTTTTAGCACCTCCAAGTTCTCGCTGCATAGACATCCATTCTTCCCTCCCGTTGCTATCCACGTGAACGTGGGGAGGTAGTGAGCTGCTATCAAAGCTGTCTTTTCGCTCTCCACTATGGCGATGGTTTTCTCCACGTCCGTGCGCAATAGATGCTCTCCAAAGAAGCATTGTCTGAGGTTGAAATCTGGTTTGTTCAATCTTGTATGCACCCACGATATTAAGCTCTGATCTCGCTTCACTCTGCGACCTGTTTTGGGGTCGTAGAGCATTATCTTACCAGTGCGAGCTCTATCCTTAATATCCATCTGCCAAAAGAGAGTTGCACCCTCCCAAACTGTCGATTGGGTTACTCGGTACTTACCCATCAGCTTATCTGTCGCCTCTCGTCCAATCCGCGAAGATAGGAACGTGAAGAGGTGATGCCCTTGATGGCGCATAAGGGTTTTGCCTACCATCTCTGAAGATATGTAGCTTGTTGGCTTGGATGGCGGAGGAGTATAATCCCTACGTTCCAATTGCTGTGGGTTGCGGTCGAAGTATTGCTTAGGCGAAAAGTGATAACCACACTTATCCTCACGATTGCAACGCCCCACGTAATCGGGAAACGTGACCTCACCATCACGATCCACATACCTCACAAAACATCGCTTACCTCCGCACTCTGGGCAGGTGTGACGACTTGCCATCCCTGCATATTTTTCTAAATTGAATCTATACATTCTAAGACTTTATAGTTGGCATTTCTGGCACTTCTGGCATTTTCGAGGGGAGAAAATGCCAGAAATGCCAATAATGCCACGTACTTTACATAACTTTGATAAAATATCCGTGCTTCTCCTTGCGGAATAGAGGACTTGTCATAATGAACCGTTTGAAAGTTCGTTCGGGAACACCGCACCGCAAAGCTATAACCATACCTTCAGCTGTTGTGAAACTCTCAGGAAGAGCAGAGACAAGAGTTTTCTGCTGCTCATTAAGTTTATCAAATTCGCTTCCATAGATGAAGTCTAACACCTTTTGCGCTGTGCCACGGAAATATTCCGTGAGGGCAATAGCAGCTTCGAGACTTTTGATGTCAATCGCCTCACGCCCTGCA
>JBCQUZ010000003.1:0-65181 GCA_047173645.1 Rikenellaceae bacterium | reverse complement strand
TACTTGATCGAATGATATTGACCCCATAGATAATAATGTGTGTGTGAATACACAAAGATAATACATCGTAGGTCATTTTCATCATTCTGGGTGACTGAAGGTCATGTGGGTTTCATAATATCTTTCCAGTTAATATCCAAATAAAATTGGATAAAGTTTATAATTAATTTGTTTTTATTACCTTTGTATCAAGGTGTTAAGAGGAGGTAGGCTCTGCTGGGGAGCAACCTATCAAGCAATAAACACCCTGACGGTACGCAATAATGCTTGTCGGGGAGGCTACGAAAATGGTCTCCTTTTTCATTATTGATACTGTCTATATGGCTCTAAAAACCCAATCCTAAATCCTACGGTAAACAAACTTTCCACAGCAGACATCTCGAAAAATCGAGTGCTGCAAATTCCTTTATCAGTCTATGTGTAGGCGAGAGTCACATTCTATTTTGAGCAGACTTCAAAGCTGCAAGTATTATGTAGTGTTATCTCTCGTGTGAAAAGTTGTTCACCATTAGGATATATTTATTCAACAACGCAGTTGACATATTCTCTTTTTCGTTTAAGCACAAAAAATATTCTGTTTATCAATTTACGAGCAATCTTCACTATCGCCTTCGCCCCCATCATTCGCTTGCAATACTCAGTGTATGCAAGTGTCATCGCAGGGTCTTTACGGATAGACACCCACGCCGCTTCAATAATATTGCAACGCAGTGTGGCGTGTTTGCGAATAGTTATATCGCCCGTTCCATCTTTCTCTCCACTTGAATGGCACATCGGGATAAGTCCAACGAACGATGCTAAGTGGTATGAGTTCTGGAACCGACTAATATCGTCTAACTCCGTTAAAAAAGTGATACCTGTTATCACACCAATACCAGGCACCGAGGTGATGAGTCTCATTGACTCCTCAAACTCCTTGCTACGAGATAACTTTCGTATAGCGTGTGTCTCCTGCAAGAGTTGTCCTCGCAAATGGGCAAATGTCTCAAGATGCAGATTCAAAGTCTTACGTCCATACTCCGAGCAGAGCTTTACTTCACGTAGCCAATTCAAAAATCTCTTCGACCAGTTGGAGTTAGGTTGTGTAAACTCTTCAGGTATCTCGATGCCATGAAACCTCAGCAGCGACTTGATCCGATTCTTCTCTCGTGTTGTATCCTTTACGATTGAATTTCTAAGCCTTATCAAAGAACGAATTTCGAGGGTCGTGGGCGATGGAGTGTAAATCCCCTTTAGATCTCCATTGCGTAACCCTCTCGCTAATTTGCCACAATCTACCGCATCGGTCTTTCGTAGCTTCTCCCAACTCATCGTCGGAACATCGGCTGGGTTCACAACAATGTTGTTGATGCCAAGCTCCATCAAGCGGTGGTGTATCCAAAATCCACAAAATCCAGCCTCATAAACCGAGTAGTAGGTGGCGTTTGGGTAGTTTGTCGCAAGAAATTTGTGTAGTGCCTCAGGCTCTGGATTCTGTCTAAACTTCTTCAAAACAGAGTGCTCTGACAAGACTTCTACCGACCAACTTTTCAAATGAACATCAATTCCTACATAAATTGCTTGTTCCGTAAAATCTAATTTCGTAACTTTGCTTTGCGTTTTCATAAGCTATATTGTTTTTAGTGTAACTTTCTTCCAATTACAAAGTTAACTAAAACTTTATAGCTTATTTTTATTTAATGGTTGTTTCACGGGTTAAACATAGGAACTATATTGATTATTGTGTATTTGCGATCGACACAAAGATATATAAAATTTACTTATTACAAAACTACCGTATCTTAAAAGATAAAAATTTTAAAAGTCATGTATATTAAGCGCTTGGCACTCCATATCAACCACCTAAAAACGGGCAAAATAGCGATTTGTTAGTGTAAAAAATCTACTAAGTTTTGTTTATAAAAAAAAAGGAGTTATCTTTACATTACCGAATCTTAAAATTATACCAAAAATACAAACTTTAAAACTATTAAACTTATGGAACAAAAATCGCAAGGTAGCAAGTTATACCTCTTTGGTATCACGCTTGTAGCCGTATTGGGAGGTCTACTCTTTGGGTATGACACCGCCGTAATCTCGGGTGCCGAACAGGCGTTGCAACAATTCTTTCAAGGGGCAAAGGATTTCGACTACACCAGTGCCCACCACGGAATGACCGCATCGAGCGCACTTATTGGTTGCGTAATCGGAGGTGCTATTTCGGGTATATTGGCTAATAAATTTGGACGACGCAATTCGCTGATGATCGCCGCAGGATTGTTCTTCGCATCGGCTTTGGGATCATTCAACCCCGAATTTTTGTTCTTTGCACAGGGGGAGCCTACATTCAATTTGTTGATTGCATTCAATATCTATCGTGTGATAGGCGGTATTGGTGTGGGTCTAGCGTCGGCTGTTTGCCCGATGTATATTGCGGAGTTGGCTCCTGCCGAGATCCGCGGTACACTCGTGTCGTGTAACCAATTTGCTATTATATTTGGTATGTTGGTGGTATATTTTGTCAACTACCTTATCAAGGATAACTTGGCGACTCAAGAGGCTATGGTTGCTATTGGATGGCGACGCATGTTCCTCAGCGAGGCTGTCCCTGCAGGAACTTTTGGTCTGTTGTTGATGACCGTACCTAAGACTCCGCGTTATCTTGCGATGATCGGCGAGGATTCTAAAGCGATGGATGTGTTGACTAGAATCAATGGTTTCGAGAAGGCTTCTGCTATTATGAACGATATTAAGAAAACCACACGCGAGAAGACCGAAGAGCTATTTACATATGGTATTGCGGTGGTTGTGATTGGTGTATTGTTGTCATTCTTCCAACAAGCCATAGGTATCAATGTGGCGTTGTACTACGCGCCTCGAATCTTCGAGAGCATGGGAGCGTCGAGCGATGCGGCGATGATGCAGACGGTTGTGATGGGTATCATCAATATTGTATTTACTGTTGTGGCGATCCTTACGGTCGATAAGTGGGGTCGTAAACCTCTTCTTATTGTTGGTTCTATTGGTATGATGGTGGGAATGATCTCGCTTGGTATGCTTTCGTATATGAACCTTATTGGTATGGCGGCGCTTGTGTCGATCATTATCTACACAGCATCGTTTATGATGTCGTGGGGTCCAATATGTTGGGTGTTGATCTCGGAGATCTTCCCAAATACTATTCGTGGCAAGGCGGTGGCTATAGCTGTTGCGGCGCAATGGATTGCTAACTATATTGTATCGGCAACCTTTATTCCATTGTCGGAGTGGAGTTTGGGTTCAACATATTTGATGTATGCAGGATTCTGCGCCCTCTCGATATTCTTTGTTTGGAAGTTTGTTCCCGAGACCAAGGGCAAGAGCTTGGAGGATATGACAGATTTGTGGAAAAACCGCAAATAATTATTGGATAGGTGGGGTGATTCCCACCTATCTAGCTAATATACATAACATAATATTATTTTATTATTATTATCATAACAAATGGAGTTAATTGATTACACATTGGGTGGCATCATCGAAAAATGGGCTACCGAAACTCCCGACAAGGAGTTTTTAGTGTCACCATACTTAGGTGTCAGATACACATACGCAGAGTTCAGCGAGAGGGTCGATTCCCTAGCATTGGCATTTGGAAGCATGGGGGTTGATAGTGGGAAGAAGGTTGGTATCTGGGCTACAAACCATCCCGATTGGATCACGGTATTTTTCGCCACAGCGCGCCTTGGAGCGGTGCTTGTGACGGTGAACACCAACTACAAAGCTACAGAGTTAGAGTATATAATGAACAATGCCGACATCCACACAATGTGTTTGATCGACGGATACCGCGACTCCAACTATGTGGAGATTATGCACACGGTAGTGCCCGAGATGTTGACAATGGGCGAGGGTGAGCAGATCTCATCGGCAAAACTCCCTGAGCTCCGCAACGCTGTCTACATCGGCGAGGGATGCCCTGTGGGTATGCACAATATCGACGATCTTGTGGCTCATGGAGCGACTCTCCCACGCGAGGCGTACGACGCATTCAGACCAACAATCAGTTGCCACGATGTGGTAAATATGCAATATACATCGAGTACCACAGGGTTCCCTAAGGGTGTACTACTCACCCACTACAACATCCTAAACAATGGAAAGGCGACGGGTGAATTTATGCGATATAGCGTGGCGGATAAGCTCCTCGTTTGTGTGCCGATGTTCCACTGCTTTGGTTGCGTGTTGGCGCTGTGTGCTGTTATCACCCACGGAGCAACGATGGTTATGTTGGAGGAGTTCGATGCCCACAATGTGTTGGAGTCGATCCACAAGGAGAGATGCACTATATTATATGGAGTGCCGACGATGTTTATCGCCGAACTAAACCACCCACTCTTCGATACCTTCGACCTAAAGTCACTCCGCACAGGAATCATGGCTGGAGCAGTCTGCCCGATAGATACAATGAATGCCGTGATGAACAAGATGAATTGCAACGTGATAAGCATCTATGGACTCACCGAGAGCTCACCAGGAATGACAGGTTCGGACTTCGACGACCCCACAGAGATACGTGCCACAACCGTAGGGCGCGAATTTCCAGGTATCGAGGTTAAGATCCTCGACCACACAACGGGCGAAGAGCTCCCCGATGGCGAACAGGGCGAGGTGTGTTGTCGAGGTTGGAATGTGATGAAGGGTTACTACAACAACCCCGAAGCTACAGCCGAGGTGATCGACGAGCGAGGATTCTTGCACTCGGGAGACCTTGGTTTGCGCGACAAGAACGGTTACTTCCACATCACAGGACGCATCAAGGAGATGATAATCCGCGGAGGAGAGAATATCTATCCTCGCGAGATTGAGAACTACCTATTCAACATCCCCCAAATCAAAGGCGTTGAGGTTGTGGGCGTTCCATCCCCTAGGTATGGCGAACAGGTAGGTGTATTTATCACCCTCAAAGATGACAAAGAGCTTTGCGAGGCAGATATTAGAGCCTTCTGCGAAGGAAATATCGCACGCTACAAAATCCCGAAATATATCTTCTTCATCGAGGAGTTCCCAATGACGGCAAGTGGCAAGATCCAAAAATATAAGCTCAAAGATTTGGCTATTAAGTTGATGGCAGAGCGCGGAGAGGAGATAATTTAACCATAGGGTAAATATGAGATTTTGCCTTATAACTCCCCCCTTTGTTCAACTCAATACCCCCTACCCTGCTACCACCCAACTCAAAGCGTACCTCCGCCAAAGGGGGCACGATGTGTTGCAATGCGACATAGGGATAGAGGTTGCGGAGAGGATCTTTTGCCGTGAGTTTTTGGAGGGGATCTTCCACCAAGCATTCGAGAGTGAGAGATTATCCCCTGCATCACAAGGGGTTGCGATGCGCAAGGAGGAGTACCTACGATCTATAGATGCCACATGGAGATTCCTTAGGGGCGATGACCCCTCACTCTCGACACGTATTGCGAGCCGAGGATTCCTGCCCGAAGGAGCACAATTCAAAGCGGTGAATGACGAAGATTTGGAGTGGGCATATGGCACCACAGGGACAGCCGAGAGGGCGAAGTATATCGCAACACTCTATATCGAGGATCTAGCAGGATTCATCGCAGAGGTGACGAATTGCGACTTCTCGATTATCCGATACAAGGAGCAGATCGCAATGTCCGCCCCCACCTTCGACGCAATATATAACGACCTGCAACAAGAGCCAAATATAATCGAACGATTAACTCTCGATATTCTAAACGAAAAACTCACCATATCCTCCCCCGATGTGGTGGGCTTTTCGATACCCTTCCCTGGCACTTTGATAATGGCACTCCGCATGGCTCAACAGATCAAACTCTCAGGTGCGAAGATGACAATTGCGATGGGTGGAGGATATGTCAACACGGAACTCCGCACGGTAAGCGACCCAAGACTCTTCGAATTTATCGACTTCCTGCTCTTCGACGATGGTGAACTACCCATCTCCACACTAGCAGAGCATCTCACAGGCAAGATCGAGCGCAAAGATATTGTATCAGCCAAATACATTGACAACAATATAGTTACAGACTCCGCCAATTGGGATAACGCCATTGACTTCGACACCCTACCACCAGCGGATTTTTCAGATCTAAAGTTCGAAAAGTACATCTCGCTCGTGGAGTTCACCAACCCCATGCACCGCCTTTGGAGCGATGGGAAGTGGAATAAGATGACCCTTGCGCACGGATGTTACCACGCACGATGCACATTTTGCGATACGAATCTCGACTATATTGGTCGCTACTCCCCAGCCAAAGCGTCGACGGTTGTCGATCGCATGGAGTCGATAATGGCTCAAACAGGGGTGTCGGGATTTCACTTTACCGACGAGGCTCTGCCCCCCAAGCTCCTTCGCGAGATCTCTATTATTATTATCAAAAGAGGATTGGTTGTTTCGTTTTGGGGTAATATACGGTTCGAAAAGAGGTTCGATCTTGAACTATGCGAACTCCTCGCTAAGGCTGGTTGCATAGCGGTGTCGGGAGGATTGGAGGTTGCATCGCCACGGATCTTGAAACTCATCGAAAAGGGGGTGACTATCGAACAAGCCATAGAGAGTTGCACGGCGTTCAACAACGCAGGGATCATGGTACACGCATATTTGATGTATGGATTCCCCACCCAAACCGAAGTGGAGGCTATCGAATCGCTCGAAATCGTGAGACAGATGTTCGAACAAGGGGTGGTTCAATCGGCATTTTGGCACTGCTACGCAATGACTGTACATAGCCCAACGGGATGTAACCCCGAGCGCTACAACTCCCAAATCACGGGCTCTACCCACAATCCCTTTGCCAATAATGGCATTGAATTTACCGACCATGGCTCGGCAGATTGGCACACAATAGGCAGGGGGTTAAAGACTGCAACACAGAACTTTATGCAGGGCAGAGGCTACGATATGCCGATCAAGAGTTGGTTTGGCAAGAGGTTCAAAAACCCACAAATTGCACGTAACCTTGTCGAAAAAATTATAGACAGATATTTGAGTTAATAAATAGGATTAATAGTTAAATAGGATTAATAGTTGAGGAAATGTCACGAGAATTAAAAGGCATAGCGATAATTTTGGCGGTCTACCTCCTTGGCGAGGTGCTGAGTCGCCTCATTGGAGGATTTATGCCAGGGAGCATCCTCGGGATGATTACCCTCTTTGTGTTACTACAACTAGGAGTGGTCAAGGAGGAGGATATTAAGGGGGTGTGTAACTTTATGCTTAACAATATGATGTTGTTGTTTGTGCCTGTAACAGTGGGGATTATGATTAGCTATACGCTTATTATCGATAACCTAGCAACGATCATCCTCTCGCTTATTCTCTCGACTATAATTGTAATTATAAGTGTCGGTAAACTTCAAAAAACACTCGGTCGAAAATGGAAAAGATAGTTGACTTCGTGGGCGAGGTGATCTCGTCACACCTCTTTTTGCTGACGCTCACCGTGGTGGCTTACCATGGCGCACAACTTCTCCATCGCAAAGTTAATATCCTACTACTCAACCCAATAGTTGTTGCCTCTATTATTATTATTATCACTCTTCGCACAACAGGAATCGCCTATGCCGAATATTTCGAGGCTAATTCGATCATCAACTTTTTGTTGGGACTCTCGGTTGTCCCCCTAAGCTACCTGATGCACAAGAATGTAAATCGCATAAAGGAGTACAAAGTTTCGATCCTCTGCTCCACATTTGTGGGAAGTATCATCGGCGTTTTGTCGGTCATTGGCTTTGCACATCTATTTGGTTTCGAGAGTATTATATCTATATCCTTGCAACCCAAATCGGTCACCACGCCCATCGCCCTATCGCTCAGCACAGCGCAAGGAGGCATCCCTGCACTCACGGCATTGTCGGTTGTTGTGGCAGGAATCTCGGGTAATGTAATGGGTGTTTGGATACTAAAACTATGTCGCATAACCGACCCTGTGGCGCGTGGATTGGCTCTAGGCTCCGCCTCACACGCTGTGGGCACCGCTCGCGCACTCGAACTAGGAGCGGTGGAGGGTGCAATCGGAGGTGCGGCAATCGGACTAATGGGACTCTTCACATCAATCGTCTTGCCTATCATAAACCGACTAATCTAACCTTAATCTAAACCGACTAATCTGAGATCTACCTTCCCGACGAAGATACCAACTCCGCAACTTTCGAATTAAATTCCGTCAATGCAATCAACTCCTCAAGGGTCAAGTGCATGCGATACCTCCAATAATGACGCGACGAGGCAGGGATATTTATTCGCTCCGATGTCGGATCCTCAGCCCTCAAATTGCCATCCATAGATAACCAATCTTGCAGAGGAAGGATCGTCCACATAGCAGGCGAGGTGAGATGTTGCACCAAAATTTGTTCGCAAACATCAGGCGATGGATCACTCGTTGCATCAAAATCATAACGCCCCAACACCTCTATAGCATACCTCTTAGACAGCTCTGAATCCTCTAACAACCAAGCTCTTATAGGTGTCATATCGTGCGTGGATGTGGTGCAAACATTCATATAATCATACCTTTCGGGACGTGCAAAATTAACCGCGGGATCCTTTGGCATACGTTGGATTTCGAGCGCAAGGATATTTAGTCTCTCCATCACATCGGGCACACAACTAGGGATCATTCCCAAATCCTCACCACACGTCAACATATCTGTCGAACCAACCAAAGTTGGCAACTTAACCATCGCCTCGGAGAACCAAAAATCGTTGTGACGATGATAATAGAAGTGGTTGTACAAAGCATCATAACTAGCCCTATCCGCCTCACTCATAGCCTTATACTTATAGGTATTTTGTGCCGAGATACGTGGATGATAACACCCTCGTTTGTATGGATCTTCGATAAACAACACCTCATCTAGGAGCGACATTAACGGCAAATGCAGATCCTCATCCTCAACCTCGCGTCCTATCTTCGCTTGGGTATTATATTTGGTTTTGAGCGTATATCCTATGCCATCTTTGCATTGTCGAAGATACTCACCTTCGATCTTATTTGCCTCAACACCAAATAGTTTACCTATCAACCAATGGTTAATATCGGGCACAGCATATGATTTATCGAATCTAAAACCAAACCCCTCGATCTCCTCCACAGTGTATGGCATAGCAGGACTAAAGTGCCCCAAAAGACCATGCACAGCGTCGAGTGGGATCTCCCAAATGCGGAAAAAACCAAGGATATGATCTATACGATAGGCATCGAAATACTCCGCCATCTTCTTGAACCGCGCACTCCACCACGCATATCCATCCTTCGCCATCTCGCGCCAATTATAGGTCGGGAATCCCCAATTTTGACCCAACACCGAGAAATCATCGGGCGGAGCTCCAGCTTGCGAATTAAGATGAAAGAGTTTAGGTGCCACCCACACATCCACACTCGTGCGACTCACCCCAATGGGAATATCTCCCTTAAAAGCAACCCCTTTCTCTCGCGCATATTCACGCGCTTCGAGCAACTGAACATGGAGGTTATATTGCACAAAATAGTAATATGCCACTTGCGAATAATCCTTAGAACGCTTTGATGTGTAACGCGTTAGCAACTCATCGCTGAATTTTGATTCATCACCCCACTGCGCAAAATCTGCCGTACGATAACGATCTCTGAGCAACGAGAATAGTGCATATGAATCTAACCAATAGCTGTTTTGAGTATGGAATTTCTTAAACTCCTTAGACGACAATACATCGGCTCCCACCTCCGCATATAGCTGACGCATATACCTCTCTTTGAGGTTATTAACCTCCACATAATCTATTTTCGACAGAGCGTTTAGACTCTTGCCCTCCGCCTCTATCTCCGCCTGCATCTGCACATCTTGCAACTCTCCAGCTCGCCTCAACGATATATATTGAGGGTGCAAAGCAAAGATCGAGTTAGCATTATAGGGGTATGAATCCTCCCATGTATGGCTCATCGTGGAGTCATTGATAGGCAAAATTTGGATGATCTTTTGACCCGTCACAACAGCCCAATCGACCATCTTTTTGAGATCCATAAAATCTCCAACGCCCATGCTCTCTTCGCTACGCAACGAGAAAACAGGGATCGCAACACCTGCCCCTCGCCAATCGGGACGATTAAACTTAGGTTGACTTGCCTCGATACATATCTCCCCATCCGCCGAAGAGATACTCTCCGCCAAGTCGAAACGTCGATTCTCGCCATCTTCCCACTTCAGAAGGTGACCCGTTTGCCTATCTATTATTACAAATTTATACTCCGAAGTTAGGAGTTCTTGAGTGATTTTCAATGGTTTAGACCTCCACAGAGGGAACTCTCCATCCATCATATCAACTCCATTATTTGAGTTCCATTCACCTAGTGCCTTGCAACTTCCAACGATACGAAGTAACTGCGAGGGGAGGATCATCGGCAGATCTAACGTCACGGTGATTGCCCCCTTTTTTGGTCGTGCCGATTTAGGATCTGTACGCCTAAATAGCGATTTGGTGAATAGTGAAGTATTAAAAACGGTTGGTTTCATAGTTTGGTGTTTTACATCAGCCCCATCCTCTTGCGAGCAAATGGCATAACCCATGCAGGAGCTTGTTGTTTGCTTAATTGGTCACGCATGAACTCCATATATGGCTCTACGTGTTTGAAATACATCTTAAGTCCATCGCACAAAGTACTCTTGCGATAGCCATCTTTACCCACATCAAAGCGGTGTTTAGGACACTCACCACGACACACAGGGTAGAATTTACAGAGCAGACACTCCGAGGCTAATCCGTTGCGCTTGGCAAGTCCAAAATCGAGTCTTCTGCGTGAGTTATATATATCGACAAGGTGTGTTTCGGTGATATTTCCCAACTTATATTCGGGATATACAAAGTGGTCGCACGAATATACATCGCCATTGTGCTCCACAACCAACGCATCGCCACAAATCTCACCCATCGAACATACTCCTGGCGTTACTCCACAAGTATTAGCTAGTGTGGCATCGAACATTTGAACATAGTATGAACCCACATCGTTGATTACCCACTCATCGAAAATATCAATCAAAAACTTTCCGTAACCCTTCGCCGAGACAGACCACTCCGCGATGCGTGCCCCCTCATGGTCGGGCGACACGATTAGTGGGCGGTGGAAATCGGGTTTGTCGATAACGTGTTCCACAGCTGGCAAAAACTGCATATATCTACTACCCAACGACTTGAAGAATCTATAGATCTCTCGCCCACGACCTTCGCACAAGCTATTAACAACACTTAGGGTATTAAATTCAACCCCCATACTCTTCATCAAGGTCACCCCCTCGATAATCTTATCGAATGTAGGTTGTTGGTTCTTGGTAAGTCGGAAAGTATCGTGAATATCCTTTGGTCCATCAATCGAGACACCAATCAAGAAGTCATTCGATGCAAACATATCGCACCACTCCTCGTTGAGCAACATACCATTGGTTTGCAGTGTGTTAAGCACCTTTTTACCATTAGCATACTTTTTTTGAAACTCCAGCGCCTTACGATAAAAATCGGGTTTCAGCAACAGAGGTTCTCCTCCGTGCCAACAGAACAAAACTTCGGGGACATCATTAGCTTCGATATATTGCTTCACGTATAGCTCTAATAGCTCATCGCTCATAACAGCTTGTTTACCACCATATTGAAGTGCCTTATCGAGATAATAACAGTAGTGACAATCGAGGTTGCACGATGATCCTGCAGGCTTAATCATTGTCGAGAATGCCACAGGGGCAGTTTGCTTTACAGCATCTTGGAATGTATATATTGCTTTTTGTTTCATAATATACAAATTTATGAAATATTGCTATATTATCCAAATAAAAAGGGCAACCTCTTATACAGAAGTTGCCCTTTTGACTATATTATTATTATTATTACTCTACCGACCTACTCAAACTCGATAATTGGAGCATCAGTAGCGACATTCTCACCCTCGCCAACAAGGATTCTCTTAACCACACCCGAAAAATCAGAATCTACAGAGTTCTCCATCTTCATAGCCTCCAATACAAAGACCTCTTGACCAGCCTCAACTTTGTCACCTACTGCAACATCAATGCTAAGAATCTTACCTGGAAGTGGTGCATTAACTGTATTACCAGTGATTGGTTCCACTGCCACCTTTGGTGCCTCCTCAACCTTTGGCTCCTCTACTACCTCTACAGGCTTATTAGCCTCATAGTAAGCAACCTTGAAATCTGTAAGGTACTTCTTAGCAACAATTGGGAACAACTCCAACAACAATACCTCCTTCTCGTTCTCTGCCAACTGTACACCTCCTGCCTCAGCCAAAACTGGGTTTGGTTGCATCTTGTACTTTGAAGTATCATAAGGGGTCTCCTCGCGAGTACCACAGATCTTGAAACGGAACTCTGGGTCGATCTTCGCTGGGGTATCACCATACTCACCCTTCACAAGGCTTACAAATTGTGAGCTCTTGTTAGTGTACATTGCACGTCCCGACTTCTCATCGATAGCGCAGTTTACAGCTTGAGCACCAACGATTTGCGATGTTGGAGTTACAAGTGGTGGCAAACCTGCCGACAAACGCACCGATGGGATAAGCTCCATTGCGCGTGGAAGAATATCCTCAGACTTAAGTTGCTTCAATTGCGCTACCATATTTGAGTACATACCTCCTGGGATCTCCGCCTTCTTAACCATCTCATCTGGAGCTGGGAATCCGAAGTATTGATTTACGATATTACAAGCCGCCTCCAACGCGTCGAAGTTCTTAGCCTTAGCCGCTGCGATTGCATCGTCAATTGCTTTGTCGATCTCCGTTGGAAGAGTATCTGTAAGTGGGTTATATGCACGTGGACGTGGCTTCTCGGCACCAAATACCGACAACTCCAATTCGCGACGGATAGCATCCAACTCAACATTAATCTTCGCTACAGCCTCCATGTTGACACCGATGTCGATACCCAACTTTTGGCAAACTACATATATAAGCTCGATTGCAGGTGCTCCCGTACCTCCCGAGAACCACCAACAGTTAGTATCCAAAACATCAACTCCTGCAACGATAGCCGCAATAGCCGCTGCAAAACCATAACCTGGAGTACAGTGTGTGTGGAAATCAACTGGCACCGAAAGCTCCTTCTTGAACATCGAAATTAGAGCATCTACACGTGCAGGTGGGATAAGTCCCGACATATCCTTAATGGTAATCATATCAGCACCCAACGCCTCCATTTGCTTCGCCTTATTTACGAAATATTCGTTCGTAAAGATCTGCTTAGGATTCTTCTTACCCTTAAGTTTATCCATGATCGAGAGTGATGGATATTTAGGATCCACAGTGTAGCACACCGCGCAATCTGCAATACCACCATGTTTCTTAACCGACGCAACGGTTGTTTTGATGTTGTTCACATCGTTCAACGCATCGAAGATACGCATGATTCCAAGTCCGCTCTCGATTGAGTTACGACAAAAACCATCAATAATCTCGTTAGTATATGGTGCATATCCAAACAAGTTACGACCGCGCGAAAGAGCCGTAAGTTTAGATACCGAGCCAATTACAGAGTGAATAGACTCCAATCGAGTCCAAGGGTTCTCGTTAAGGTAACGCATTACAGAGTCTGGGACAGCTCCTCCCCACACCTCCATGGCGTAGAATCCTGCATCTTTGTAGTGTGGCAAACAACGCTCGATTTGCGCTTGAGTCATTCTGGTTGCGAATGAAGATTGTTGTCCGTCACGTAGAGTTAAATCTCTAATTTTTAATTGACCGCTCATTTGATTAATCTAAAAATAATTTTTCTTTTTGTTATATTTTTTCTAGCCTTTCTTTCCACATCTATGCCCCTTTATTATAGGGTTTTAGTTGAGAGCGACAAAGGTATAAAATATATTTTACATGATAACGTATTTTAGAACTTTTTTCTTACATTTGTCGAATATTTTTTCATTTTCATCAAATAACATGACTCCAGTAGCTGTCGGGGCGACTCTCGCCACATATATTTTAACTCTTTTGGGCGTTGCGTGGTACTCCGCACGTCGAGCACGCAACGCGGATTACTTTGTCGCAGGTCGGCAAGTGAAGTGGCAAATGGCTGCTATGGCGATGGTTGCGGCCGCAATGTCGGGCATCACATTCGTTTCGGTGCCTGGGTCTGTCGCGGTAGATTCATTTTCGTATATGCAGATGACCCTCGGTTTTACTGTTGGTCAGGGGGTGATCGCCTTTGTGCTTATTCCGCTATTCTATCGACTCCGAGTTGTATCACTGTATCAATATTTAGATGATCGATTTGGATCTACATCACACAGAAGCGGTGCATGGATATTTTTTATATCCAAAGTGACTATTGCCGCGTTGCGTATATATATAATGTGTACCGTGATGCAGTTACTCCTATTCGACCACTTCAATATACCCTTTGGGGTAAATGCCCTGCTAACGGTGGCGGTGGTGTGGTGGGCAACGCGCAAAGGAGGGGTGAAGTCGCTCATATGGACAGATTCTCTAAAGACAATTTGTTTGGTGGGGAGTTTGGTTCTCTCGATTATATTTATCGCCTCGTCGCTGGGGTGGGGATTTTCAGAGAGTGTCGCTCATGTTTTTGAGTCGGGATATTCGCGCATATTCTTCTTTGATGACCCCTCGTCGCCATATTACTTTTGGAAGATGTTCCTGGCTGGAGTATTTTCGTTGGTTGCAATGACAGGGTTGGATCAAGATATGATGCAGTGTAATTTGAGTTGTGTCAATAGGCGACATGCGCAGATTAATATCATGGTCACCGCGCTGTGTCAAATATTCGTGATTTTGTTGTTCCTAATTTTGGGAGCACTCCTATATATATATGCAGATGCAAATGCGATTGCTCTACCCTCAAAAAGCGATCAGCTCTTCTCGCTCATTGCAGTAAATGGTGGATTACCCGTGGTGGTTGGAGTGTTGTTCATACTTGGACTCTCATCCTCTACCCTCTCTTCGGCGGCTTCGTCGCTCACCGCCCTTACCACATCGTTTACGGTCGATTTGCTTGGTGGACAGAGTCGATATGATGAGGATCGACTTACACACGTAAGACATCGTGTGCATAGTTCCTTGGCTCTTGTGATTGTGTTGCTCATAATGGTTGTAGGTAGCTTTAGCGACCAAAGTGTTATAAACACCCTATTTAAATTTGTGGGGTATGCTTATGGGCCAATCTTAGGTATGTTCTCTTTTGGAATATTGACTCGCCTAAAGATCCACGACAAACTATTGCCTGTGGTTGTCGCTATGTCGCTTGCCCTAACCATTGGTGGCGAGTGGTGTGCGATGCACTTTTGGGGCTTTAAGATTGGATTTGAGATACTTATATATAATGCCACATTTACCTTTATCGGCATGTTGCTAATTCGTCGCAAATAAACGAGATCATAACATAATGAAAATTATCGACTCCATACGTCAAAATTTCCGCCCCCTTGCGATGATTATCGCCATGTGTGCAGGGGTATTGTTGCACACTCCTCTCACGATTATAGATTCAGCAACAGGTTTTAGAGTTGCCCCATCGCTAATTTTTGGGATGTTATTTGTTACATTTTGCAAGGTTCGGATTTCGGAGATGCAGGTGTCGCGCATGCACATTATACTCCTTTCGTTTCAGGTGTTGTTATGTTTCACAAGCTACTTTATACTCTTGCCCTTTGGTGAGGTTTTGGCTCAAGGGGCAATGATTTGCTTCCTCGCACCTATCGCTATGGGAGCTGTTGCTATTGGTGGAATATTGGGCGGAAATGTCGTCTCAATAGCCTCTTTTAGCCTCTTTTGCAACTTTATGATTGCGATTATTGCACCCTATATTTTATCGACTCTCGGCAATGGAGAGTGTACATTTTTACAGATTATGGCTCGTGTAGCTCCAATTCTCGTGATGCCATTTGTGGTGGCGCAATTTCTGAAATTCGCATGGCGCAAAGCGGCAAATTGGGTTGGACGCAATAGTGGCATATCATTCTATTTGTGGATTGTATCAATGGTTATAACCCTTGGACGCACAACATCATTTATCCTTAACTACGAGGGCTCTGCATCTCTCTTCGAACAGGTAGGGCTTGCCATTGTAGCACTCATTGCATGCGTTATTCAATTTTCGTTGGGACGCATTATTGGTCGTAGATTTGGTGAGACAATCACCGCGGGGCAATCCTTAGGGCAAAAAAATACTGTGCTAGCGGTTTGGCTAGCACAGTCATTTCTCACTCCAATTTCATCTATCGCTCCAACTACCTATATAATTTGGCAGAATCTGATAAATTCTCTACAGATATTCTTACACGACAGACAGCGTAAAAAATAGAGTTATTGAGCTTACTTAATCCTTTCGAATATTACTTCTTATTCTTGATTAGCCACTCTGCGATTTGAACCGCATTAAGAGCTGCACCCTTCTTGATTTGGTCTGCTACACACCAGAAAGTAAGACCGTTGTCTGAAGTTATATCCTTACGGATACGACCTACATAAACTGGATCCTTACCTGCCAAGAAAAGTGGCATTGGATACTTCTTCTCCCCAGGCTCATCCATCAAGATCACACCCTCCGCCTTAGCGAATGCCTCACGAGCTTGCTCTGGAGTGATTGGATCTACAGTCTCCAACCATACCGACTCTGAGTGTGCACGCATAACAGGTACGCGAACGCAAGTTGCCGACACCTTGATGTCTGAGTGCATAATCTTACGAGTCTCGTTGAACATCTTCATCTCCTCCTTAGTGTAGTCGTTCTCGGTGAAAACATCTACTTGAGGGATCACGTTGTATGCCAATTGGAATGCAAACTTATTGATTGTTGGCTCCTCGCCTCTACTCAATTGACCTTGTTGCTCTACGAGCTCATCCATCGCTGCAGCACCTGCACCACTAGCTGATTGGTATGTCGAAACACGTACGCGTGTGATGTGTGAGATCTCCTCGATAGCCTTCAATGCCACAACCATTTGGATAGTTGTACAGTTTGGGTTAGCGATAACGTTGCGTGGGGCATCCAAAGCATCTGTTGGGTTTACCTCAGGCACTACCAATGGCACATCAACATCCATACGGAATGCGCTAGAGTTGTCGATCATAAGCGCACCATGCTTAGTGATAGTCTTTTCGAACTCCTTAGATGCGCTTGCACCTGCCGATACCAACGCGATGTCGATACCCTTAAAATCGTCGCCATGTTGCAACAACTTAACGGTCAACTCCTCGCCCTTAAACATATATTTGCTACCTGCACTTCGGGGTGAACCAAAGAGCACTAGCTCATCAATTTGCAAATCTCTCTCTGCGAGGATACTCAAAAACTCTTGTCCTACTGCGCCACTAGCGCCTACAATAGCAATCTTCATCTTGTCTTTTAAAATCTTATTAGTATTATTTGTTTATTTTGTATTTTGCTCGAAATTTTGTTGTTCGAATATTACTCGAAAAATTCACTCTCAAATGTTTCGCTCTGCTCCTGCACCTCCTCTGTTTCGTCGCAGTTATATTTAGGCATATTAGCTGGTCGTTTAAACTTATCGCTCTTCGACACACCTAATTTACCATTATCGTATACACGATTTAGGAACTCCCCCACAATTGGCAATGCCATAACACTACCCTCGCCTCGTGCTTGAAGGTGAACTACTTGATCTTCGCCTCCGACCCACGAACCCATAACAAGGTTAGGCAATACACACATAAACCATGCGTCGCGATTCTTTTGTGATGTTCCAGTCTTACCTCCAGCCTCAACACCCTGCATTCCATATGCCCAATTCATACGACCTGCTGTTCCCGACCTCACGACATTTTGCAACATTTCGAGCATCGTATATGCAGTTTTTTCCGATATAGCATCCTGCGACGAGGGGACAAATGTCGATATAAGGTTACCTTGTCTATCTTCGATACGCGTAACAAATATTGGCTCTATGCGCACACCCTCATTGGCAAAGGTCGAATAGGCACTAACCATCTCAAAAACATTTGATTCCGCCACTCCCAAACACATTGCAGGGACAGGGTCTATGTAACTCTTGATACCTATATTATGGATAAAATCAGCCACCGCTTCGGGTTGTTTCGCCTGCTTCATAACCCATGTTGAGTAGTTATTACGACTAAGAGCTAGACCCCAACTAAGAGGGTGACGCACACCATCGTAGACTATATTTCCAGCCTCCTTTGGCGACCATGCTGTTCCATTGGCAGTTTCGATTGTTACGGGCAAATTTGGCACCATTGTACATGGAGCTAACCCTAGGTGGTCGATTGCAAAGGTATATATAAATGGCTTTATGGTCGATCCCATTTGGCGTTTACCCTGCTTTGCCATATCATATTTGTAGTAACGGAAACTTGTTCCTCCCACATATGCTTTGACCCCTCCCGTGTGAGGATCCATCGCAACGAAACTCGCTCTCACCATCGCTTTGTGGTGAAGAATCGAATCTCTAGGTGTCATCACTGTATCGCGCACACCTTTATATGTAAAGAGTTTCATTTTGCGTTTTTCGTCGAAACTCTTTAGGATTTCGCTCTCCTTCACCCCCGCCTTTTTCATGCGAGAGTATCGATCCGAGCCCTTCATAGCATTATTAATTATCGACTCTTGAAGATCCTTCGGCGCATCGACAAAGATTGTTCTATTGCGTCTAACTTGGGCATCCATCATCGGTTGGATTGTATTCTCCATTTGATATTGAACAGACTCCTCGGCGTAACGTTGCATATCGGCATTTATGGTGGTGTAGATCTTCAAACCATCGCGATATATATCATAGTTTGTGCCATCTGTCTTTGTATGTTTGTGGCACCATCCATATATTGGATTCTCATCATATTGCTTCACCGCTTGGTTGTAATCCCACTCATTATAGAATTGTCTACGCTCGGGACGCTTTGCGTTCATCGTGAGGCGCAACATTTCGCGGAAGTAGGTCGCTTGACCCAAATTATTCGACACTGGAGAGTAGTCCAAATCGATTGGCAACATCGACAATGAATCACACTCCGCTTGGGTTATAGCTCCATTTTTAGCCAAACGAGCCAACACTACATTGCGTCTATTAGTCGAGTTATTCGGATTACTTATTGGCGAATATCTAGTCGGTGCATTTACAACACCTACCAAAACTGCCGCCTCTTGAATATTAAGCTCCGAAGGGAGTTTACTGAAGAATGTCTGCGACGCTGATTTGATTCCATAGGCATTGGATCCATAAGCTACAGTGTTGAGATACATCGTAGCTATCTCCTCCTTGGTGTAGTTATACTCCAGGCGCGATGCGGTGATCCACTCCTTGAACTTCGCGACGACCAATTTACCCACCTTCGTAACTTTAGATTGGTTGTGGGCTGTATCGCGCGGAAAAAGGTTCTTAGCTAGCTGTTGTGTGATTGTCGATCCTCCACCCTGCGATGAATTTCTCATAGCGATAGTGCGGATTCCCACTCTAAATAACGATGGAATATCGACACCTCCATGCGACATAAAGCGCTCATCTTCGGTCGATATAAGAGCTACAACAATCGGCGGAACCACTTCGCCATGTAGCGTAAGGTTATCCGCTTCATCTCGTGCAAATAGATCTTCATATTGCATGTAGGATCTATTTTCGATATAGAAAGTTCCGATTACCTCTCCATCCTCCGAGTATATTTCGGTGGCGATATTACTCTTTGGATTCTCTAACTCTTCGAACGAAGGGAGTGAGCCAAAAAAGCCAAACCCAGTGAGGGCAAGCATCATTAGCAACATAACAGCTGGGGTCAAAGCGACAATCCATAGCCACTTTATCCCCTTAGATATTACACCTTTTTTCATCATCTGATTCATAATTGGGCAAAGGTACGAAAAAAATGTTTAAAATGGAAGAGCAAATCCTACTTCGTAACCTAAACTCTTACCTTTGGGTTTGTATATCGAAAATTCAGCCTGCACAGTTCCCGAATTGGGGAGTCTCACAAAGTTCATATCGACAACTACACCTCCACCATATGAGTGTAAACGATAGATATTATTCATATATTCAAATTGCGCATACTCCGCTTCGAATTTTGCATTTATGCGTTTAAAATATACCATATTTTCGATTCCTCCATCGGGATACCACACTGGCAACTCATACTCAAACGCCGATGCTATATAATTATTGTTATAAATCTCCGATGAGTAATATCCACGTGGCAAGATACTCACCCCCGAATATGTGAGCAATCCATCTCCAAAACTCGTTTGATAGTTCGCCGCAAGAGTTAATGAGTTGTGAGGTAGAACTCTTGGAAGATAGAGTTTTGCATATCCACTTACTAGAGATTTAAAATCACTGTTTGTTGGATTTAGCGTATAGTTCACACTTGCATAATACCCCAGCGGTGTTTTAATATCCCGATATGCCGCGCGCGCATAGTTGCCAAACCCTGCACCAAAGGTTAGTTTATGTAACCCTCTGTTATATTGGACACTTTGAGACGCACTTTGAGACGCACTTTGAAGATCAACTTGAATCACAACTAGAGAGTCACTTTGATATTCAACTTGAGGTTCACTTTGAGATATTGACGAGCTAAAATCCTCGATCAAACTATTAGAATAGTTCCATCCACCCCATAACGTAAGTTGACGAGTCATATACCCCCTCTGAAAATATAACGGAAGAGATGCCATAGCCGACATACCGACATGTTTTGAGTAGTAACCATCCAACGAAGATGAAGATTGAGCCAAATCATCACCCCCACTATAAGAGCCATAAACCATCCTATCTCCACCCCACGAAGCCCCCACGCTGAGGTTCACCCCCAACCCCGTATAGGTCATCGATCCACTCACAACCGAACCTTGCGATCTATTCCATCCATAAGATAGATAACTCTCGCACGACGACAATAGATTTTGCGACAGCAGAGTTGCCCCCAACCCAATATCGAGATTCTGCTCATCGAGAATCTCAAAGGGGTTAAATCTCACAGGTGCCCAGCTATGAACATCTATCAAGTGACACCCCTTATGGTATCTTTTCGAGGGGCTATGTTCAGCTATGTGTGTAGAGTCTGCTACATCATACCTCACGCTATCTAAATTTATTAGACCTAAACTCCTTCGCTTAGGATTCACCTTGTTTATTGGAATCAAGGCTGGAGAGACTTCACCCACAACACTATCAGCACTTTGACGCGCTAGATGATACCCATACTTATCATATGTCGTTGCATATATATATCCACCCTTGGGAGTCGAGGGTTGAAACGATCCATATGTCGACGATGTAATTTGTCGCTCCACAGAGGTGGCTATCTCGAAACTATGAAGTTCATCCAACCCCGACGCTATAGATCCAAAGTATAACACTCCCCCTTCGGCTCTCAAATTGCTAATTGTGATATATCGCCCTTCGTACAGAGGCTCAAAACCTCCCTCTCGCTCCTCGCCCAACCACATACCGCTATGGTCGGTGATTATGACATATAATTTTCGGGTCATGTTATCCCACGCCAAACCATGCACTTCGGCTGGAAAATCAACACTCAACACCTTTGTTATTTGATCGGCATCACGCTCGATGATTCGATAATGTCCACTTGGCAGATACTCCACATAGGCGATATGGTCAGGTTTATTATCAACGACTACGGGATAAAGCACATTGCTCGCACCCCTCACCCATCGAGATTTTCCCTTATTGAGATCATTATTTATCCCCCCCTTATCTAGATCCATGTAACATAGTTGCGATGCCACCTTTTCGTCGAAAAGTTTACTACGCCTATACTCCGTCCACCACACTCTGCCCGACGAATATGCAGGACGCGTGGAGAGCGATCCAATTTTAAGAATTGTTCGTTCTTCCCCCTCCTTATTTCGAACCACAAATCTAGGTGTTTTATCGAATGTCTGCTTCAAAGCCAACACTCCCCCATCCTCCAAAGCTATTGGGTGTGAGTAGGTTGTATAGGTTGTAGAATCTGTCTGTGAGATTTGTTCTGTGGAGTTAGGCACACAACTCAAAGGTCTCCACAACTCTTTGAGTTCAGCAAATGCCTCACGTGATAGCTTTTCGATATTTGTATTGTAGACCTTTTTGAGTCCCGACGACATCGAATATACCATATACGGATTACGCGTTGTATATTGAATCGCTTTGTTCCACACATTTTCACCATACTTCTCATATGTGTAGCTCATAAACTGATAACCCAACCTATAATGATCGGGGATGTTTTCGCGATATGATCCACAAAACCACTTATCGACATTTTTTCTATCATCTTCAAAAAGCTCTTCGCCTATTGCACGATACTCCATCGAAAAACTAGGTTGCTTTCCACGTCCATAAGTCGACATCTCGGTTTCGATCATCACCGCATCACCCTCAATTGCGAACAGAGGCATAAAAGCAAATCCCAATACTGCCCCTTGTTGCCCTAAAATATAGCTAAAAGCCTTGACCCAATGGCGATTAAGATTATTATATTGCACCGCATGTCGATACTCGTGCGCCACGAGCTGTTTGCTCCACAACATCGAATAACCATCCGTCGCAGGGGTCGAAATAAACTCAATCCTCTTGGGCATCCACATCACAAGCCCATTGGACGAAAAATTTTGGGGATGAATAACAAATGGTATATTCAAAGCAGGGAAATCCCACCCATAAGCGATGTCGGGTTGCACAGCGTTGATATAACACAACACCCTATGAGCCAAAGCCGATGTTGTGTCGGGATATACTACCTGCACCCTATCGCCCTCGATTCGGCTCCACTTCATCGGGGCATCGGCACCCCACGAATAATATTGCGCCGAGAGATCTTCGGCACATGAAATTATAAATAGAAGAAGTATGATTTTGAGTAGTCGCATGATACTATCCACCAGCTCTTTTGCATTTATACCCACTCTTTGTGAGTATCTCTACAACGCGGTCACGATGATCTCCCTGCACAATAATCTCGCCATCTTTGGCTGCTCCTCCCACTCCGCATTTGGTTTTAAGTTCGCGCGCAAGATCTTTAAGATCATCTTCCGACCCTACAAAGCCCTTTACTATTGTTGCCACTTTACCTCCTCTCTGTTTGCGGTCTAGCCACACGCGCAGATTCTGCTTCGAGGGCTCCAAGGTCTGCTGATCGTCATCCGACGAAGTACTATATTCAAATTCAGGATTGGTCGAATATACCATCCCCAAACGTGATTTCCAATCGTTATTACTCATATTTTTAGGTAATTATCTGTATTAATAATGCCCAAATTTAGCGAAAATTATTATTTTTGTAAATAGCCAAGGCATAATTTATTATACCGAAAACCTAAAATCACATGGAACACTCTATAACTCAGAAGATTAAACGCATGAACTTAGTTGCACCCAAAATGCAACGAGGCGATCTTCCACGCCCTCTTCCCACCGATCCCAACCAAAAATTGGTACGTGTCTATGTCGAGGGCTACGAAGATGTTGCATTTTGGAGAGGTATATTCGACCACTTCTCGAACCCCTACTTGCGTTTCGAGATTTCGGTTCCCACGCGTGAGGATCTCCCCAAGGGCAAGAAGATTTTAATGAATATGATCCCCACATCTTCGCAAGAACAGATCATGTGCGTTGACTCCGACTTCGACTATATATTTGGTGAATCTACACCCCAATCGCGCGATGTCAACAGATCTGAGTTTATGTTTCACACATATACCTATGCCACCGAAAATTATTTGTGCTACGCCCCTTCGTTGCACAATGTGTGTGTTAAAGCGACTAAAAACGACACTCGAATATTTGACTTCGAGGTATTCATGGCGGAGTATTCGAGAGCTATATATCCAGCTTTTTTGTGGTATGCGTTCTCGGCGCAACTCTCCTCGGAGAATATATTTATTCTTGCCGATTTCAAAAATACGGTGCGCATAAACTATCTCGACATTGCCAATAGTGGATCCAATACCACCGCATGGGTTGGCAGAAATGTAAAGCGTAAAATCGCCACTCTGGTAGAGAGACACCCCGATATGGCGGAGCAAATATCAATTTTCGAAAAGCGAGTTATTGAACGTGGAGTCACTCCCGACACCACCTATCTATATATGCACGGTCACACCCTCATGGATAGTGTTGTGATGGTTGCACTAAATGTTGTGTGCGAAAAGTTGCGTCAACTCTCCACGGCACGCATTATAGGGTCATCTAAGCAGGGTACAGCATTCAAGAACGAGATGAGCAACTATACCAATTCGTTGCGTTCGATTCGAGATGTGTTGTTAGACAATGAGAACTACACGAAGTGTCCGCTCTATGAGTCGTTGCACAAGGATTTGGAGCGTTATATTGTGAGTACGGTTGTCGATATGAAGAATCGTGGCGAGATCCCCGAAGAGTCTATTTGGGAGATCATTAATAATGTTGAAAACTCTCTAAAATAGCCCAAAAGGAAAACGAAGTTTTCCAAGCCCGTGCGGCTCGCACCGCCCGCCGGCGCTAGGCAGTCCCCTCACTTCGCCCTCCCCTCCTAAAAAAGCACTTTTGCTTTAGCTAAAGTGCGCAGGAGGGCGGCAACTCGCAAGAGTTGCAATCCTTAATAAGAATAATAGATCCATCCACTTTATATTGAATACTTTTGAGTTACAAATCTATGATTTGTCGCCCTCCTGCGCACTTTAGCTAAAGCAAAAGTGCTTTTTTAGGAGAGGAGGGCGAAGTGAGGGGACTGCCTAGCGCCAGGCGGGCGGTGCGAGCCGCACGGGCTTGGAAAACTTCGTTTTCCTTTTGGGGTAGATATGATTAGTCCCCGAAATTGAAAAATTTCGGGGACTATAAAACAACAAGCTAACTATTTATGCCTTAGCAATATACTCAGCAACAAAATCTCCAACCGCCGAAGTAGTACAAGCCTCAACACCCTCAACCTGAATATCCTCCGTACGTACATTCATCGCCATAGACTCCGCTACAGCCTTACGAATCAAAGCACCCTCAGCCTGTAAATCAAAAGCATACTCAAACATCATCGCAGCACTCAAGATCGTAGCCACAGGGTTAGCGATATTCTTACCCGCCGCTTGTGGATATGAACCATGAATAGGCTCAAACAACGACGTATGTAGACCAATAGAAGCCGAAGGAAGCAATCCCAAAGAACCCGTAATCACAGAACCCTCATCGGTGAGGATGTCACCAAACATATTCTCTGTAACCATCACATCAAACGACTTAGGGAACTGAATCATACGCATCGCAGCATTGTCGACAAACATAAACTCTGTCTCCACCTCGGGGAACTCTGGAGCGATCTCCTTTGCAACCTCACGCCACAAACGCGATGTAGCCAACACATTTGCCTTGTCGACAACAGTCAACTTCTTGCGACGTTGCATAGCATATTGATACGACAAACGCACGATGCGCTCGATCTCCTCGCGTGTATAAACACACGTATCATAAGCAGTGTTGCCATCCTCCGTACGACCTTGTGGACGACCGAAATATAGACCTCCCGTAAGTTCACGAATACATACGAAATCAACCCCCTCAATAAGCTCACGACGAAGTGGTGATTTGTCGATCAACGACTCGAAAGTGGTGATAGGACGCACGTTAGCATACAAACCCAACATCTTGCGCATAGCGAGCAACCCTTGCTCTGGACGCACCTTCGCCGATGGATCATTGTCGAAACGTGGATCACCCACCGCGCCAAACAATACAGCATCCGACTTCATACACAACTCGTGAGTCGCCTCGGGATATGGATTACCAACCTTGTCGATTGCATCCGCACCACAGATTCCATACTCAAACGTAAGTTCGTGACCAAACTTTGCACAGATCGCCTCTGTCGCTTTGAGAGCTTGTGCTACGATCTCTGGGCCAATTCCGTCTCCTGGGAGCACTGCTAAATTTATCTTCATATTATTTTTTATTTTCGTAATTTTCGATTTTATCGGTTGTGGTCATCAGATAATCAATATCGTCGTAACCATTCATCAAGCAGTGACGCTTATATGGTGTGATTGTGAAGCTCTCGACACTTCCTGTAGATACATTTGTGATCGTTTGATTCTCAAGATTAATAGTCACTTGAGCCTTTGGATCTGCATCAATCGAGGCGAACAACTCCGCCAAAAACTTTTGCGTCACAATCACAGGCAACACAAAGTTGTTGAGTGCATTGTTTCTAAAAATATCGGCAAAGAAGCTCGATACTACAGCTCTAAATCCATAACCTGCAATTGCCCATGCAGCGTGCTCGCGACTACTTCCCGAACCGAAGTTCTTACCTGCAACCAACACGTCGCCCGAGTATGTCGAGTCGTTGAGTACGAAATCTGCAATCGGCTCATTATTTTTGTCATATCTCCAATCGCGAAACAAGTTGTCGCCAAAACCCTCACGAGTTGTAGCCTTCAAAAATCGCGCTGGGATAATTTGATCTGTGTCGACATTCTCCAATGGAAGTGGCACACATGATGATGTTAGTATGTTTAATTTCTTCTTCATAACTCACTCTACATTAAATCCCTAGGATCGGTTATTACTCCTGTTACTGCCGCCGCCGCTACAACGAATGGACTACAAAGCAGTGTGCGTGCACCTTGACCTTGTCGTCCCTCGAAGTTACGGTTCGAAGTCGATGCTGCGTACATTCCCTCTGGAACTTTATCTTCGTTCATAGCAAGGCATGCTGAACATCCAGGTTGGCGAAGTTCAAAACCTGCCTCCTCGAATATCACATCCAACCCCTCTTCGCGGATTTGACGCTCCACAGCCCACGACCCTGGAACAACCCATGCCGTGATGTTATCCGCCTTTTTGCGACCCTTCACAATAGCAGCGAAGTCTCTGAAATCCTCGATACGTCCATTGGTACATGAACCAACGAATACATAGTCAATCCTCTTGCCAATAAGCGATTCGCCCTCTGCATAGCCCATATATTCGAGCGATTTGAGGTACGACCCCTTTTGAGCATCATCCAACCCTTCAGAAGTTGGAACCGACTCTGTGATACCCATTCCCATACCGGGGTTTGTACCATAAGTAATCATTGGCGCAATATCCTCACCTGCGAATGTCACCTCGTGGTCGAACACCGCATCGTCGTCTGAGCAAAGAGCACGCCACTGCTCGACTGCTGCATCCCACGCCTCGCCTTGAGGTGAGTTTTCGCGCCCCTTCAAATATTCGAATGTCACCTCATCGGGAGCGACCATTCCGCCACGTGCACCCATCTCGATTGACAAGTTACATAGTGTCAAACGTCCCTCCATCGAGAGCGAACGAATAGCCTCGCCAGCATACTCCACAAAGTAGCCCGTAGCACCTCCCGTTGTCATCTTCGAGATGATGTATAGCGCCACATCCTTAGCCGAAACGCCCTTGCCCAACTTGCCTGTAACGTTGATTCTCATACTCTTAGGCTTAGCTTGGAGGATACATTGGCTCGACATCACCATCTCCACCTCGCTGGTTCCAACACCAAATGCCACAGCGCCCACAGCGCCATGGGTTGAGGTGTGCGAGTCGCCACAAACGATTGTCATACCTGGGAGTGTATAACCCAATTCTGGCCCCACAACGTGGATAATTCCATTCTTTGGGTGCATCATGCCATAGTGCACAAGTCCAAACTCCTCGGCATTTTGAGCCAAAGTCTCAACTTGGTTGCGCGATACGGGATCGACAATTGGTTTGTCTTGGTTCTGCGTTGGGGTGTTGTGGTCGGGCATACAGATAATTCTGTCGGGGCGGAAGCATTTGATGCCTCGCGCTCTAAGACCCGAAAATGCTTGGGGGCTAGTCACCTCATGGCAATACAATCTGTCGATGTATAGTTGCGTTTGAGCATCGACGATTTGCACCACGTGGGCATCCCATATTTTGTCAAATAATGTGTTCATTTATATTATCTATTCTTTGGGTTAGAAATCTAGTTCTTGAATTTGTTGATGCAGTCAATAAATGCCTCGACACTTGCTGTTACAATATCTGTGTTGGCACCAAATCCGAAGTAGAACTTCTCATCTTGCTCCACTTGAACGTGAACCTTACACATATCGTCGCTACCCTTGCTGATCGCTTGGATCGTCAATTCGCGAAGCACCATTTTGCGAGTTATAATCTTCTTGATTGCGCCAATTGCTGCATCTACTGGGCCATTACCTGTAGCCGATGCCTCGAACAACTCCTCCTTGATCTTAAGACCAATAGCTGCCACGGGACGAACTCCAACACCACTAGTAACTTGCAAATACTCCAACTTGATGTGTCCTTGGTCGGCACGCATCTCGCCTACCAACAACAAAATATCATCGTCGCCCAACTCCTTCTTCTTATCAGCCATCAACAAAAATTCCTCATACACTTCGTCCAAGCGCTCCTTCTCCAACTCAACGCCCAACAAAGACAAGCGATTCTTCAACGCCGCACGTCCACTACGAGCAGTAAGCACGATGGAGTTAGTCTCGACACCCACATCTTGAGGGTCGATGATCTCATAAGTTTGAATATTCTTCAACACTCCATCTTGGTGAATACCCGACGAGTGAGCAAAGGCATTTTTACCCACGATAGCCTTGTTCGCTTGAACTGGCATATTCATAAGGCTTGAGACCAAACGGCTCGTTGGGTAGATTTTCTTGGTGTTGATACCTGTGTCGATGCCCAAATGTTTGTGGCACTTCAAGATCATCGCAACCTCCTCCAACGAAGTGTTACCAGCTCTCTCGCCAATTCCATTAAGGGTCACCTCAACTTGGCGCGCACCATTTATAACACCCGAGATTGTGTTGGCAGTTGCCATTCCCAAATCGTTGTGGCAGTGAGTCGAAAGGATAGCATGATCCATATTTGATACATTCTCCATCAAATACTTAATCTTAGCGCCATACTCCGAAGGAAGGCAATAACCCGTTGTGTCGGGGATATTTATCACCGTAGCTCCAGCCTTGATAACCGCCTCTACCACGCGTGCCAAATATTCATTTTCGGTACGTCCTGCATCCTCGGCATAGAACTCCACATCCTCCACATATCTCTTGGCGTGCTTTACAGCTGCCACCGCGCGTTCGATAATCTCTTCGCGGTTTGAGTTAAATTTATACTTTATATGCGAATCCGAAGTTCCGATACCTGTGTGAATACGCTTATGTTTAGCATACTTCAGAGCATCTGCCGCAACATCAATATCCTTTGCTACCGCACGAGTAAGTGCACAGATGGTTGGCGCAGATACCGCCTTCGAGATCTCGATTACAGAGTTAAAATCCCCTGGGCTCGAAATCGGAAATCCTGCTTCGATAACATCGACTCCTAACGCCTCCAAAGCCTTAGCTACTTGGATCTTCTCCACCGTATTAAGCTGGCACCCTGGCACCTGCTCTCCATCACGTAATGTGGTGTCGAAGATAAATAATTTGTCTTGCATAGTTATAAATTTTATTGTTTTTATCTTTTATTCTTCCTCCGCAATCATTCCTCGAAAGTGTGCCATTTAAACGCATATGCCGTTTTTAACGCAAAAAAGGATTCTTCCGCACCTTGAAAAGTGGAAGAACCCAATTTGTAGTATTAGCACCCTATGGCTATATACACACGGTCGTCCGCTTCTGATGGTGTCCCAGCAGGAGTAGTGCGCATAGCAACAGGTTTATATTGTAAATAATCGCCTTCATAATCAGTGCGTAAAATTACTTATAACAATTTGGAATTCCAAATTTTTTAATCTATTTTTTTTGAGCTTGCGATTCTTTCCACTATTTTTTATACCTTTACATCCGTTATGAAGAAATTTTTGATTGGATTAAATATACACATCTCGTCGCTAGAGATGGTTAAAAAGTTACGTCGCTGGGTATCTCCCGTATTTGTGATGATGCTCTTCGCTTCGTTTGTATTATGGTATATAGCCAAACTCAGCTACACATATACCACGGAATTAAAAGTGAAGGTCGACATCGAAAAACAAGATGTCGATATTAGATGTGTTGTCGAAGGTGTCGGAACAAATCTATTTGGCTACAAGATCGGAGGCAGCAAAAGCGCCAAGATTCCAATTTCGGAGCTTCGATACACTATTCGCCCTGTGGATAGCTTGCTCACGATCGAAAATTCATCGCTTATGGGGGCTTTGTCGGTGAGATTCTCCGACATCAAAATAATATCTATAAACTCCGATGCTGAGCTTCGTATGACCCATGAACTAAGCGAAGCATTGAAGAAAATACAGACTAAAAGATGATAAAAATAGCTATTACAGGCGGTATAGGTAGTGGAAAATCGACCCTATGCGATGCCTTTTCACGTGCAGGAACACCTATATATAATGCCGATGCTGAGGCTAAACGCCTAATGACGGAGGATTCGAAACTTCGCGACGCATTGATTGCAGAGTTTGGCGAACAGACATACAACGGTAACGATATAGATCGCAAATATTTAGCACAGATAGTCTTTGGTTGCGACGAAAAACTTGCTCGCCTAAATTCAATTGTTCACCCCGTCGTAATGCGCGATTTCGAGATGTGGTCGATGATGCACTCCGAACAATCTCCATATGTTATTATGGAGTCTGCAATCCTTTTTGAATCGGGATTTGACAAATGTGTTGATATATCGGTTGCAGTACTTGCGCCCGAAGAGCTTAGATTGCAAAGAGTTGTCAATCGTGATGGAGTCAGTGTCGAACAGGTGCGCGCACGAATGGTAGCTCAACTTAGCGAGGAGGAGCTCAACAAACGCGCCAATTATACGGTTGTAAATATCATAGAGGGCGAGATGGATGATGCCGCTCAACGCCTAGATCAAATATTCAAACATGAACTCTTCAAACGACAAAACCATTCATAAATATATCCTCAAACAAACTCTTAATCTCGACCTTGGTCAACCGCGCGTGATGGCAATTTTGAATGTCACGCCCGACTCATTTTTTGCCGATAGCCGAAGTGCTCATCGCGAAGATATTGAAAAGCGGGTAAAGCAGATTGTGGCTCAAGGTGCCGACATTATAGATATTGGAGGTTACTCGTCGCGCCCTGGGGCAGATGATGTTGTGGTGGAAGAGGAGTGGCGACGCGTTCAATTGGGGTTGAGCGTGGTGCGTGAATTAGCACCCGAAGTTGCGGTTTCGATAGATACTTTTCGGGGTGATGTGGCACGCCAAGCGGTCGAGGAGTTTGGCGCGGTTATCATAAATGATATTTCGGCAGGTGAGATTGACCCCTCAATTATCAAGGTTGTTGCAAAATATAAACTCCCCTACATTGCAATGCACATGAGGGGTGTTCCACAATCTATGCAGGGGATGACCACATATAGCGATGTTGTGGCGGAGGTTGTAGAGTACTTCACTCAAAGGATCGAAACGCTCAAAGAGGCTGGCATCGAGGAGCTTATCCTAGACCCTGGATTTGGATTTGCTAAGAGCCTAGAACAAAACTATTCGCTGATGAAAGGGCTACACAAACTTTGTGCATTGGGTTACCCTGTTCTTTCGGGAGTATCTCGCAAATCAATGATATACAAACTTTTAGACTCTACACCTCAAGAATCGCTCACTGGCACCATCGCCCTTGGATGGGAATCCTTGCGTCAAGGGGCAAAGATTTTGCGAGTGCACGACGTAAGAGAGGCAGTCGAGAGCATAAAGATATTTGAAGCATACAATAAAAGCGAGTAACAGATGATAAAAGCGAGTAATATAGTTAAAAGATATGGCGATTTAGAGGTACTCAAAGGGGTGTCACTAACTGTTGCCCCTTGTGAAGTTGTCTCGATCACGGGGGCTAGCGGCGCAGGTAAAACTACACTGCTACAGATCCTCGCGACACTCTCCGTCGCAGACTCTGGCGAGGTTACAATTGATGGTGAATCAATTGTTGGATTGGGCGACAAGGCGATCTCGAAGTTTCGCAACGAGAAGATTGGATTTGTATTTCAGTTTCACAATCTACTTCCCGAATTTACAGCGCTCGAAAATATCTGCATACCTGGATATATCGGAGGGCGACCAAAATCTGCGGTCGAGAGTCGAGCTCGTGAACTTCTCGAAATGATGAGACTCACCCCACGCGCCGACCATAAACCTAGCCAACTTTCGGGAGGAGAGCAACAGCGAGTTGCTATAGCTCGCGCACTAATAAATTCACCTCGTGTGATATTTGCCGATGAACCATCAGGAAATTTAGACTCCGTAAATCGTGAGGAGATTCATAATTTGTTCTTCTCGTTGCGCGATACGTTGGGAGTTACGGTGGTGGTTGTGACCCATGACGAAGCGCTCGCCAATATGGCAGATCGCAAAATCGTAATGAGAGATGGCGAGATCATAAGCGATTAGAATTAATTGAAATTGATGAAATTAGGAGATATAAATTTGCGATTAGATAAAATATGCGATTAGATAACCTCACACACACCGAACTACACGAACTCCTCGAAGAGCTACACAACAGATTTAACTGCTCATCATTTGTCGAGGCAGATCCCATCAGCGTCCCCCACAGATATTCGTCGCGCGAGGATCGCGAAATAGCAGGATTTATGGCGGCAACAATCGCATGGGGTAACCGCAAAGCGATTGTCAAGAGTGCCCATCGGATGATGGAGTATATGGACGATGTGCCATATGATTTTGTGATGAACGCATCGCAACAGGATCTTTGTCACCTGGAGAGCTATGTTCATAGAACATTTAATGGCTTCGATTTCAAAGATTTCATATTGTGTCTTAGAGGAATCTATACCCTCCATGGAGGAATTGGCAACTACTTCGAAAGTCATTTCAAGCAACACCAATCAATACCCAAAGCGCTATCTGATTTCCGCACAGAGTTCTTCGCTTCGGAGCATCAACCGCGTTGCGAAAAGCATCTTTCATCAATCGACAAGGGGGCGGCTTGTAAACGTACAAATATGTTTATACGATGGATGGTGCGTCGCGATAGTCGGGGCGTAGATTTTGGGGAGTGGAGCAAGATTCCAATGTCTGCAATATATATCCCTCTCGATGTACATTCGGGAAATGTCGCTCGCGCCCTAGGTATCCTCACTCGCAAGCAGAGCGATTGGCGAGCTACTGCGGAACTCACCACAAAGCTACGCGAGTTTGACGCGGAGGATCCCGTGAAATATGATTTCGCACTATTTGGAGCTGGCATAGATGGAGTTATAAAATAGAATCGGATAAAAGATGTCCACATTTAGATTTAAACAATTCGAAGTTGCTCAAGATCGCACCGCAATGAAGGTGGGTACCGATGGGGTGCTCCTAGGGGCATGGGCGAAGATCACTGGCACGGAGCAAAATATCCTCGACATCGGCACAGGCACGGGGCTTATAGCACTTATGATGGCACAGAGATCCTCGGCTCAAAATATCATCGGTGTCGAGATCGACCCCCTAAGTGCACAACAGGCGAGCGAGAATATGGCATCTTCGCCATGGAGTTCGAGGTTATCTGTTGAACAAACTCCAATTCAAAACTTTACGCCTGCCCAAAAATTTGACCTCATAGTCTCGAATCCTCCATATTTTGTCGATTCACTCCTCGCCAAGGGGGAGAGTCGCACGATAGCTCGTCATACGACGGAGCTCAGCTTCGAAGATTTGGTAAAATCTGTTACACGCCTACTCTCCATCGAGGGTCGTTTTGCTCTTATACTTCCAACTGCTGAGGCTCAACTCTTTGATAATGTTGCGGAGGGGGTGTTGTATCCCACTCGAAGATCTTTTATTTGTGGCAAACGTGGAGGCGAGATTAAACGCATTATGAGCGAATATTCACTTACAAAACCTGACGAAATAATCGACGAAAAAATAGCAATTCGCGACACTCCACCCAATGATTACTCGCTAGAGTATAGAGCTATAACAGCTGATTTTTATCTGAAATTTTGATATGTAACAGAAAATTTTTACCTTTAGGAAAAATTTGAATTATGAAATATATTCTATCAATAGTAACTTGTGTTGTCTCTCTTGTAGCCTCGGCTCAGGGTCTGCCTAACATGGCGATTGGGGCAATTCAAAATGGTGGGGCTGTAGAGATTGTCGCAGAGCCAACCTCCACAATCGTTGTCGATTTAACAATATCAACCACTACATTTACAGCAGGTATATATTCGAGATATGCTCAAAAATATCTGGGCGAAAGAGCTCAACTCACCGATAAAACATCGACCGCAATAGAGAGCTCACAACTATCTATTGCACCAGAAGACTTGCCTATTGCCAAACCAAAACCTGCCTCAACAATAAAGAAACCAACACAAAAATTAGCTATTGATCGTACATCATCAGAGGTTATGATCCCCGAATTAGCAGCCCAAAACGCCGCCAACCAAATATTTGCCAATCGTAGAATTTGTCGCGACCTAATAGCAGGAGATGTTGGCGAAGGTGTTTTTGGCGAAGGATTACAAACCGCACTCGATAGATTCGACAAAATGGAGAGCGAATATTTAGCACTCTTTATGGGCGAAGAGCAGATCGAAACCACAACACACCGATTGTTCATCCCCCTTACATCCGACAACACTCGCTTTATGGTTGGTCGTTTCGATTCACGAATGGGGTTGTTGCCCGCAAATGAGATCGAAGGTGAACCAATATATTTGCAAATCACCCCCTCCGAAGTGAGCGATTCAACATATCTAGTACCAGGAAGTAGAGGCTCTGCAAGGAGAGTTTTTATTGTTCCAAATATGTCGCAATGCGACCTTTATGTCGGAACCGACATTATCAACTCTACGATACTTCCTCTTTACACATATGGAAGTCGTGCAACTCTTCTATATGACTCTAAATAAACACTATGGCAAATAATATGACATCGAGAATGGCTCACTTACTGGGTGAGCTCCGTCGCGAGATGAATGGTGCGGTTGTAGGGTCAATGCGTTACTATGGCACAGAGTATGGTCTAAATTATGGAGTTAGCATCCCTACAATCAGAGGTTTAGGACGCAACGAGACAAAAGATCATAGCTTTGCTAAATATCTATACCAACAACAAATTCGCGAACTCCAAATGGTGTCGCTTTGGTTTGCTGAAGCCGAGAAGGTAGCTCACGAATTAGATTTTTGGAGCCGTGGAATCATCAACTCCGAGATCGCTGAAGAGGCTGCATTTGTTGTTTTCAACAAAGTACCTGCCGTAGCTGAATGGCTCATGACAGACTCCGAATTGTTGCAATATTGCGCTGTGATGTCTCTTGCTGGGCAACCACAAATTGAGCTCAATACTCTGCAACCTCAACTTATAAAACTCTTGGAGAGCGATCCTTCATTGCTCCCAAAAGCTATTATTATATTGTTGGATAGAGCATTAAGATCTGAGAATAAAGAACTTATCACATCTTTCCTTGATGCAATGCCTCAAAATGGAGCGTGCAACAATATCCGCGAAGAGATCGCATGGCGAATGTAACTCAATCGAGATTGCACTCTCTTAGATAACGAACTATTCGAAGCGGAGATAATTTTTTATAACATCTTGAAAATTGTATTATCTTTGTGTAATCTTTTTGTGTAATTTTGTAATACAAACAATATTTTATACCTTATAGTCATGATTATTATTCGCAGAATATTTGTCGGTTTTCTAATCCTTGTGGGAGTTATACTCGCCGCATGGGGAGTTATAATAGGTCTTATTGCCACGCCCGAAGTTATCACGCCACAAATTGTCAAGGTGTTACAGCAACACACCAAAAGCGAGGTGTCGATCAAAAGCGTCGACCTTTCGCTGTTTCATAGATTCCCGAATGTCACTCTACGCATAGATTCTCTTAGGATCGCACAAACCAAGGATAGCATCGGAGATCTGATATTCGCTAGGCAGTGTCGTATAGCGGTTGACCCTGTAGCCATATTGCAAAAAAAGTTGCAAATCAACCACTTTTCACTAAGAAACGCGAGCATATACCTATATGTCGATTCGTTGCATGGTCCGATGAAAACTTTTATATTGCCCGAATCTCAAGAGCAACAAGATACAACATCATCATCGCAAATAGATCTTAGCGAATACTCTCTTTCGTTGCGCAGACTAAAGATCGACTCTACGCAAATCGTTATCGACGATCGCACCAAACAATTCTATACAAGGGTCGATAATTATAATGCCGATATGTCGATGAATCTATCATCCAAGGTGGGAGACCTAGAGGTAAAAACAGGTTTTTCGAACCTTATTGTATGGCGAGCAGGAGATCTGTTGGTCAAAAAAACATCGCTCGATTTGCGCTCTACAATGCAATATGACCGAGACTCTATGACCATATCATTCGATAGGGCACGCATGATGCTCAATGGAATAGATCTCAAAGTGCGCGGTGTTTTGCGACGAGATACAGTGGCTAATGGAATACAGGTTGATCTAAAATCTATGCTCAACACTCCATCATTGTCGGAGTTTTTGGCACTTGTTCCCACCTCGATAATCGATGGTAAGGATGAGATCACAACCGAAGGAGAGGTAACCTTCAAGATGGATGTGGAGGGTCTATACTCCGAAGAATCGGTGCCTAGTTTGGGTGTAACAATTGATATAAAAAATGCCAAGGCAAAGTATGCTTCGCGAAAATTAGCACTGGAAAATGTCAATTGTGATGCCTACGCATTTGTCGATTTCAACACTCCGAAGAACTCCTATGCAGATATTAAATCGTTGCAAATCAACACATCTCAAATCATTGATTTGAATATCAGCGGACGGGTAAATAATATACTCGATAATCCAGCTGTCGATGCTTCGATCAAATCTACAATAGATTTTGACCGTTTCACCGAAGTGTTTCCTCTCAACGAAGGTCTTATATGCAAGGGTAAAGGTGTGAGCAACCTAAAGACTCAATTTACACTCTCGAATGTCCAAAATAGCAACTATGCTGATCTATATTTAGATGGCGAGACCTCGTTTACGAACCTCGATATAACATACGACGCAAGTAAATTCGACACAGATACCACCGAAATGGCATCGCTATATATTCAAGCCGAGACTGGAAAAATGTTGTTTGGCGACAATATTAAATCTGAAAATAATAGTCGTACACTTCGCACAAAGGTTAACTTCACAGGGCTTGGCTACAAATCAAAGAGTGGAGAGTATGTGACAATCAAAAATATTGAGCTCACGGGAGGTGCTAACTTCGACCAAAAGACATCGCAAATGAATGGATTTGGAGTGCAGGGGTTGGCTCAAAATATGGTTGTCGGTGTCGATAGTTTATTTAGTGCATCGTTGGAGAGTTCCGACGTGACATTTATCGTTGTGCCCCCAAAAGAGAATAGCGACACCAAGCTAAAGGCTATTATAAAGAGTAACCAAATTGTTGCAAACGAACCGACATTTAACTCCACAATGAGGTTATCTTCGGTCGATATATCGGCAACGATGCAAAAATTAGCCCCCAAGGAGTGGGACACCGAGGCATCTATCTCATTTTCGAAATATGATATGATGTCGGATCTTTTCCCTTTAGATGTTAAGATTCCACAAACAACAGTGTCGCTTAGCAACAAGACAATATACCTCAAAAATGCCGATCTTATATTGGGCAAGAGTAGATTCAAAGCAAGTGGAAATATCCACAACCTTCTACGCAAAATGTTTGTAGACCCCAAGGCGGCACTTAGTGGTGAGTTGGCAATCAACGCATCGTATATAGATATAGGTGAATTGGTTGAAGCTTCGAATAAAAGCGTATTGTTATTGGAGTCTGAGGAGTCAACAGAGTCATATGTCGAGACAGGATATGAGACAACAACTTCAACCTCCGCCATCGACCCATTGTCTATGGAGCCAATTATTTCGGCAGATTCTATGGCGCTAGATTCATTAAGCACAATGTTTTTGGTTCCTCGAAGGATGGATTTTTCGTTTGATCTCAACATTGCAAAGGCTCGACTCGAAAGAGGAATTATCGAAAATGTTGCAGGAAGAGCGGTGATTAAAAATGGAGCTGTTACACTCGAAAAACTCACACTCAATGCTATTGGAGCAGATATTGCAGGTTCGGTAATATATCGAAATATCAACCCCAAGAGCTCAAATGTGATGGCAAACTTAACCATCGCCGACATAGATATTACACGCGTCGATGAGTTGATGCCATCGATAAACGCAATGTACCCAATGATGGGATCCTTGGAGGGAAATGTCGATCTAGATGTTAAACTCAATACCAATATCAACGAAATGTCGGAGCCCGAAATCCCTACACTTTTTAGTGCGATAAGGTTTAAGGGTAAGAACCTTGTTTTGATGGATAGCGAAACATTTGCCGATATATCTAAATCGTTGATGTTCAAAAACAAAGATCGTAATTTGATCGACTCGATGGAATTTTATGCTCTAGTTGCAGCGTCGCAAGTGGATATTTTGCCATTTGAGATGTCGATAGATAGATATACGGCAATCATTGGTGGATCGCAGGTGATTGACCCCACAACATTTGATGTGGATTATGATTATCATATCTCAATCCTAAAATCTCCACTCCCCTTCAAGGCGGGATTAGATATTGCAGGAGACCTTGTCGATTACAACTTTAAGATCACCAAAGCGAAACTCAAAAAGACGAACTTTGCAGATCAACTCGATATATATTCGGAGTATAGAGGGGGCATAGATGCCTCATCGAATGCTCTCCAAGAGGAGATCGACGCAAAGCGCCAAGCTGCATTCGCAAAACGCCAAGCACGAAGATTGGAACAAGAACGATTAGAAGCCGAGGCCGCAGCTCTGGAGGGTGAAATCACCAACGAAGGTATCTTACTAGAGGAGAGCACCTCACAGGAAGAAGAAAACACATTGCAGGAAGAAGAAAACACCTTACCTAAAGGTGACAAACCATCAACAACCGAGACCGACGAAAATAACCACAACGAAGATGAATACGAGGATGAAGATACAGGAGTCGCAGAAGAAGAGGCTACAACAGATAACATTATCGAGACAAGTGAGAACCTAACCTAGTAATGTGGTCAAAAATGGTTGGTAAATTTTCAATACACTTAATTAACTTTGTTTAATATTAAACATTTTAAACTGTTTAATATTAAGATGTTATATCATTTCACTGGCAATCTTTATGTCTAAGAAAACCCATAAATTTAGAGGTTAATTGAAACAAGTTTCAATTAACCTCTAATAACATGCTGTTAGTCAATTATTTGCAAGGATTTTACCAACCATCTTTGACCACATTGCCGAGAACCTCAACTAAGAAGAATCTGGACAAGTAGGATATGACAATGAGGTCAAAAATAGTTGTTATTTTTGACCTCATTATTATTTAAAAGAATTTACCTATTGTAGTGATTTTACTTCGTCGAGGTAGTTGTTGATAACTTCGTCGACATCTGTTTCGGTGCGTAGGACATCGGCTGTGAGTGTAGTTGCAACACCTATTACCTTTGCTACTTTTGCGGCGCGAGCGGCGCGGATTCCAAATTTTGCATCTTCAAAGATGATGCACTCTTCGGCTTTGAGTCCTAGTTTTGATATTGCTGTGAGGTAGATCTCTGGATCGGGCTTGCATTTGGTGACTAGCTCTTCGTAGACCAAAGCGTCGAAATACTCTTCGATTTCGCAGGCACGCAATACAAACTCTACATTGAGTTTACACCCCGACGAGCCAACTGCAATCTTCAAACCTTTATCTTTGAGCGATTTAAGAAATGGCTTTAACCCCTCTATAGGTTTAATTACAGGGGCATATATCTCGCGATAGAGAGCCTCTTTTTCGAAAGCTAGGGTTGCAATTCCCTTCTCTTCGATCACCTCCGCAGGGAATACTTCGCGCATGATTTCGTCATTACCCATTCCCGAACAACGGTCGATAATCTCGCGAAGTCCTGTGACGTTATATTGTGCGCAATATTTGGCAAATGCCTCTTGGTGGATAGCCATATTGTCGACCAAGACACCATCCATATCAAAAATTACTCCTTTAATCATATCTATTTGTATGTTATTATTATTCAATTTTAGAGGCATACTCTTTGAGTATTTCGTATGCTCTGCCTATTCCTAACTCTCCCGCTTTCGATATGTCGAGACAACCTTTACGTGTATCTTCCATATAAATTTGCACAATGCCTCTATTATAGTAAGCCTCTGCAAACGAAGGATATAGCTCTATCGCTTTTGAGTACTCTTCATACGCTTCGGGATATTTTCCACTCTTTGCCAATAGGTTCGCCTTATTGTAGTAAGAGTGAGCAAAGGAGGGGTACAACTCGATACAACGATCAAGATCAGCCAATGATTCGTCGTAGTTGTAATTCCGTTTTGAATTACTATTTTTGAGTCTATTTGCAGGGTCAGAATCTATTGATATTCGTTGTGTGGAGCTATCCAACGACGATATAAAATCTATCATTTCGGCTCTTGTTGTTGCACGATTCAAATAGAAAAATGGATTCTCGGAGTTAATATCCTTGATTGTAAAATTTATAAATTGCATTGACTTAGTATATTGTTTCATCAACAATTGCACAATTGAACCACCAAAGATACTCTCCCAACTATCTCCCGTATTTTTGGAGATCACAGCCAATGAATCTATCGATATATTGCTCTGTTTGTGAGTGAGTTCAATATCTATTTTCGAGGCTCTCATACTCTCAACAAATGATTCTGCTCGTGGAGCGTAATACCGATCTTTTTGTGTCATAACTCCGTCGGGAGTCATAAGCGTAAATTTAAATAGTGGAATCAGAGCCAATTCACTGTCACCACCTGTTGTAGAGGTGATCTTCTCGAAACTACTGCCCGATAAGTTCGTATCAAAAGATAGGAGTTTATCGAATTGATATGTTGTGTCTGAATAGATAGAGTATGTGCTATCTTTGAGTTTGGATCTATGCTCCTCGATCTTGCGCTCTGCTGTGGTTCTATCTCTGCGTGCTCCCACATTATCGCGCTTTAGATAGCGGATATTTGCGCGCGACATATAGGCATTTGCAAAGTCGGGATACAACTCTATAGCTCGCGAATAATCTGCCTCAGCTGCGTCAATATCCCCTAGGCGCGACAAAAGGTTTGCCCTATAAAAAAAGACCAAAACATTTGAAGGTGAGTATCTTGCCACAACATTATAATCCTCCAAGGCTCGATTATAATCACCCACTTGTGAGCGGATTATCGCGCGGTTAAAATAACTGAGCGACGATGTTGTATCGAGCTCAATTACTCGATCAAAATCTCGAAGAGCAAGTGTCGGGCGCTTCGTTTCGTTGTAGATCAGAGCGCGATTAAACAGCGCGCGGATATAGGTGGAGTCATTGCGGATTGCCATATCAAAATCCTCCTCCGCTTCGCCATATCGTTTTTGGTGCATATACAATGCACCCCGACGATTGTAGCTATCGGGATTTTCGCGGTTGGTCATAACCGCTTGATCTAGATTGCGATACGCCGCAGTTGTGTCGCTAAGGTTCAGATAACAAAGGGCGCGATTGATATAAGCATCCGCCACTTTGCTCTCTGCTCTGATAAATTTATCGAAATCCTCTATCGCCTCTTCATATTGTCTATTCAAAAGGCGCGTAACGCCACGGCTATAGTATGGGTTCGCGATGTCGGGGCGTAGCTCTATTGCTTGAGCAAAATCTTCCAAAGCATCGTTGTAATTACCCATGCGCGAGCGAGTTATCGCGCGATAGGTATATGCTGTGGTAAATACAGGATTCTTTTCGAGGGCTATGGTAAAGTCATTGTCGGCACCTATCAAATCGTTGAGATTATATTTGGCAATACCTCTCAAAAAATATGCTTCATAGAGTTTATCATTGACTCCAATCAACATATTGAGCACCGAGATTGCACCATGAAAATCATCTCGCATCATCTTTTGGCGACTCACCCAATAGAAGTAATCTTGGTTATATTGCGCACTCACCTCCCCAATGCCCATCGAGAACACCGAGATAAAGAGTATGATTGTCGCAATAAATTTTTTCATTGAATGGTAAACGAAAATTTGCCCCTTTTTATTATTGTTGCCCCTTTTATTGTAAAATATTTACTTTATTTTTATTGTAAGATATTTACTCTTCATATCCAAAGCGACGAAGTGAGCGGTCGCTATTGCGCCAATCATCCATCACCTTGACATGTAGTTGAAGGAACACCTTTTTGTCGAGGAACTTCTCCATATCTATACGCGCTTGTGTACCAACTCGTTTGAGCTTTTCACCTTTGTGTCCGATAATGATTCCCTTTTGCGAATCGCGCGCTACATATATCGTCGCCGAGATCCTATCTATTGTGCTCTCCTCCTTATACTCCTCGATCGAGACCTCACAGCAATATGGGATCTCCTTATCGTAGTTGGTGAGGATCTTCTCGCGGATAATCTCCGTTGCAAAGAATCTTAAAGTCTTGTCGGTGAGTGTATCCTTTGGGTAGAATGGTTCGCTTTCGGGGAGTTTCTCGACAATCATATCAAACAATCCTCCGATGTTGAAGTTCTCCTTCGCCGACGTAGGGACTATTCTCGCTTTGGGCAATCTCTCCTTCCACTGCGCCACTAGTTCTTCTAATCCTTCGGGAGTTGTGAGGTCAATTTTGTTGATAACCAACAATGTAGGGATGTCACTTTTGGCAATCTTTTCGATAATCTCTTCTGAGCGATCACTCTTTTCGACAGTATCAGTTACGTACAACAACACATCAGCATCCGAAATTGCTCCCGTCACAAACTTCATCATCGACTCCTGTAACTTATAGTTAGGTTTCAAGATTCCTGGCGTGTCGGAATATACAATTTGGAAGTTATCGCCATTGACGATACCCATAATTCTATGGCGAGTGGTTTGCGCTTTGGAGGTGATGATCGACAAGCGCTCACCCACAAGCGCATTCATAAGTGTTGACTTGCCGACATTTGGGTTACCTATGATGTTGACAAAACCTGCTTGGTGTTTATTCATTTATATATGTTATTATTATCTTCTAAATGGCATATTCGGCATCTTTGGCATCTTCATCTTACCTCCTCCTGCTACCATCTTCATCATCTTGCGAGTCTCCTCGAACTGCTTCATGAGTTTATTCACCTCGCCAATTGTTGTTCCACTTCCCTTCGCGATTCTCTCTCTACGCTTAGCGTTGATGATCTCTGGCTTTTCGCGCTCGGCTGGGGTCATCGATCCGATGATCGCCTCCACAGATTTAAATGCGTTATCTGGAATATCTACATCCTTCATCATCTTACCCATTCCAGGGATCATGCCTGCCAAATCTTTGAGGTTACCCATCTTTTTGATCTGCGAGATTTGATCCAAGAAATCATTGAAGTTAAATGTATTTTGGTAGATCTTCTTCTTGAGCTTACGTGCCGACTCTTCGTCGTATTGCTCCTGAGCTCTCTCGACAAGCGACACAACATCACCCATACCCAAGATTCTATCTGCCATACGCTCAGGGTGGAAGGGTTGCAAAGCATCCATCTTCTCGCCGCTCGATATAAACTTCAGAGGTTTATTCACCACAGATCTAATCGAGATTGCCGCACCACCTCGCGTATCACCATCCAACTTAGTGAGTACCACACCATCGAAATCCAACCTTGCGTTGAACTCCTTTGCGGTGTTTACCGCATCTTGACCTGTCATTGAATCCACCACAAATAGAGTCTCTGATGGTTTTACCGCAGCTTTGAGTGCTGTGATCTCGACCATCATCGCCTCATCAACAGCCAAGCGACCTGCCGTATCGACAATCACTGTGTTGAAACCCTTTTGGCGACTATAAGCGATTGCATTTTGAGCAATCTCCACAGGGTTCATATTTCCCGCTTCGGTATATACCTCCACACCGATTTGATCCGCCAAAACCTTCAATTGGTCGATCGCCGCAGGACGATATACGTCGCACGCCACAACCAGCACTTGGCGATTACGCTTTGTTTTTAGCATCGAGGCGAGTTTACCCGTAAAGGTTGTCTTTCCCGAACCTTGCAAACCTGCGATCAAAACAACAGCAGGGGTACCCTCCAATTTAATATCTACGGTCGAGCCACCCATCAGCTCCGCCAATTCGTCGCGAACAATCTTGGTGAGCATTTGACCTGGCTTAACTGCCTTAATCACCTCAGCACCCATCGCCTTAACCTTCACTTGGTCGGTGAATGATTTAGCTACCTTGTAGTTAACATCGGCATCAATGAGTGCACGCCTAATATCTTTGAGAGTCTCGGCGACATTAATCTCCGAGATTCGACCCTCACCTTTGAGGATCTTAAATGATTTTTCGAGTTTATCTGTTAAATTTTCAAACATTTGTCTATCTTTAGATTAAAGCGCAAAGATAACGATTTTTTTTGAATTTTTCGTTATTTAATTTTGCTCATAAATTTCTCACGATCAACAATAAATCGTGTATGCACACCCTCGCCAATGAGTCCAGCCTCGTCGCGCGCTCCCACGTTGAGTGTGATCTTGCGACCTTCTACTTCGATAACCACCGCTGTGGCTGTGATCTTTGCTCCCAATCCCGATGCTTTGATGTGCGATGCGTTCATCTCCGTACCCACTGTTGTCGACCCTTCGGGAAGTGCCTCGGCTACCGCCTTCATTGCGGCATTCTCCATTAGGGCAATCATTGCTGGGGTTGCAAAAACCTCCAAATCTCCTGATCCCAACTTTAGGGCTGTATTATCTGCTGATACCTCTGTCGTGCTTTGAGCCGACAAACCTTTAACTAACTCCATGATATTTAATTTATTATATTATTTACATTACATAAAAAAGACATTGCAACGCAATAAAAGCGTCGCAATGTCAAACTTGTCTAATACTCCTCTTCGTTAAAAAAGAAGTCATCCTTCGAAGGATAATCAGGCCAAATATCCTCTACCGATTCATAAACTTCGCCTTCATCCTCTATCTCTTGGAGATTCTCCAAAACCTCAAGAGGTGCGCCCGAACGAACGGCATAGTCGATAAGTTCATCTTTCGATGCTGGCCATGGTGCATCTTCTAATTTCGATGCTAACTCTAGTGTCCAATACATAATTATAAATATTTACAGTTTTCGCCTTATTTGCTCCGAAATTTCGGAGGTTTGCAAATATATAATATAATTATTATTTATGACAATTTTTTACGACTTTTTTGTCAAAAAAAGTTACGGCACCCACAAAATCTCTTCTACCTCAAAATCTGCGGTTAACGCACGCCCCAAAACATACAAATAATCGGACAATCTATTGAGATAAACAATCACCTTTGGGTTGATCGGAAATTCATACTTAGCAGCTATAGCTCGACGCTCGGCACGTCTACAGATCGTGCGACACACATGACAAAGCGACACTCGCACATCGCCCCCAGGGATCGTAAATTTATCGAGCGGTTTGAGCCCCTCCTGCAAATCATCGATACGGCTCTCCAGATACTCCACCACCTCGTCCGATATTTCGGGCAATGTTTTGGCTGAATCCTCGTCACACGCCAAGTGTGCCTCGACTGTCATAAGCGTTGAATTTATCTTGTTCAGATCGCCAATATAGAGCGAACACATATCACGATTTAGACACAATTTATCGCCCAACAGTGCGATAAAAGCTGTAAGCTCATCAACTGTGCCATAAGCCTCTACACGGCTATCAATCTTTGCAACGCGAACCCCACCAATAAGTGAAGTTGTCCCCTCGTCGCCCCCCTTGGTATATACTTTCATAGTGAGAAGTGTTGTTTTGGTAGGTGGTTATTAAAAACTATAAGGTAGCCTCTACGACTGAGCGTTGTCGATGTGTGAGTTGCAATTATCGAACTACACATATCGCCACGGCGCGGTGTGAGGTATGGCGAAAGAATAACAACTGTTGTGCCATTTTGTTGCGCCACCTTTAATATCTCGCCAACAAACTCTTGGCTTGTCGATGTGGTACATATCGCCATATCGGCACACTCTCGGGAGTCGATCACAAAGGTCGAAAACCCACAATGGTGGCGCAGATTTTCGATCTCTCGTACTGAGCGTTGTTTCACTCCGATATTTAAAAGAGCACTATACAAAGGTGTTTTGTTCACCTCCGCTTTGCGATTCATAAAGACTTCGCGCACGATATTATATATGTATGGCGAATGGACACCATGCCCACGCCTATGTCTTAGACGCGAGATATGTCTTTTAAATCTACCTATAATATGCGATCTACGCGACTCCCCCCTCTTCATTTTTACTCCTTTAGCATGCCTGCTAGGCGACCTGTCGAGAATGCAATTTGGAGGTTATACCCTCCTGTATCGGCATCCAAATCAAGCACCTCGCCTGCAAAATACAGACCTTTAATTTTGCGCGATTGCATAGTTTGCGGATCAACATCTTCGCAACTTACACCTCCAGCCGTAACAATCGCATATTCGAATGGTGCATAATCTACAATGTTGAGCTCAAAGTTCTTGAGCGTTGCGATCATCACCTCCAATTGATCTTGAGTCACCTTATTAATATACACCGATGAATACAATCCCATCTGCTCTGCAATAGGTATCACCAAATATTTTGGCACCAAACGGCGCAATAACTCACCCAAAATTTCGGTCGGTTCCATGCTCTCCACCTCGCGCGCAATACGCTCGCGCAACACCTCTTCGGTGAGTGCAGGTTTTAGGTCGAGAGCTAATTTAACATCTCTCTCATCAATAATTGCATCCACCGCACCACGACTTAGTCGCAGAGCTATTGGACCCTCGATTCCACGATCCGAGAATGCAATTTCACCAAACTCCTCGCGCACCATTTCACCATCGATAAACAACTTAGCATTGGTATTGCGAAGTGACAACCCCTCCAAACGTTTGATGTGTGGATGATCCGAAATAAGAGGTGTGAGCGAAGGACGCACAGGCTCCACATCGTGACCCAAATCCGCCGCAAACATATATCCATCGCCCGTCGATCCTGTCGCTGGATAAGAGACTCCTCCCGTGGCGATAATCACCTGCTTAGCCTCCTCCTTGCGTATAAATCCACGCTTATTGCGATAGTTCACACCATATACTCTACCCCCAACAGCCAAAACTTCACTCACTGGGGTGTCATAAATAATCTTCACTCGATTGTCGACACAAAACTCCAACAATGCAGTGGCAATATCCCACGCCTTGCCACTCTTCGGGAACACACGTTCACCTCGCTCGGTTTCGAGTTTGCACCCCATGCGTTCGAAAAACTTCATCGTCGTACGATTGTTAAACGACTCAAATGCAGGCATAAAAAACTCTGCATTGGCGCGTACATGTTCGGGGAACTCATCCACAGGGCGAGCATTTGTGACGTTGCAACGTCCGCGACCCGAGATTCGCACCTTGCGTCCCGACTTCTCCATCTTCTCAATAAGCAACACACGCTTTCCGCTTTTGGCAGCTGTTCCTGCCGCCATCATTCCAGCAGCACCTGCACCTATAACTATTACATCGTAGTTATTCTCTACGTTCTCTATAATCTCTTCCATAATGGCACAAAGGTAGCAAAAAGTTTTCGATACCTCACTCTTTTTCACTACCTTTGGGCTAAAATTAGATTATATTATGCAACATCAAATCCCCCAAGCGTGGCGAGAACTACTCGAAGATGAGTTCGCGAAACCATATTTTAAGACTCTTTCTGCCTTTGTCGACGAAGAGTATGCCACACAAGAGATATTTCCTGCGCGCGAAAATCTATTCAAAGCATTGGAGCTTGTCGCCCCATCAGATGTTAAAGTTGTGATTATGGGTCAAGACCCATACCATGATGTAGGTCAAGCACATGGGCTCGCCTTTTCGGTGATGGAGGGGGTGAAGTTTCCTCCTTCGCTACGCAATATTCTGCGTGAGGTGCAGGAGGATTGTGGAGGGGTGATAACCGCTTCGGGATCGCTGGAGAGATGGGCTCAACAGGGTGTTTTGCTCCTAAATGCTGTGCTCACAGTGAGGGCACACTCCGCAGCGTCGCATGCAAAAAAAGGGTGGGAGAAGTTCACCGATGCAATAGTCGCTTCGGTGGCTCAAAATCAAGATGGAGTGGTCTATATGCTTTGGGGTGCGCACGCCCACAAAAAGGGAGCTGTGATCGACGACCAAAAAAACCTAGTGTTAAAAAGTGTTCACCCCTCACCCTTGTCGGTATATCGTGGATTTTCGGGATGTAAACACTTTTCACAAGCGAATAACTACCTATCACTCAATGGCAAAACACCTATTGAGTGGTAATCATGAGGTAATGCTATTTTGATCCTCACCACACTCTTTGTCGCTAGCTTTGTATTCGTTGGTTAGCTCCTTGAGTCGTTTGTGGTGAATATCGAAAAAGGCTCTTATTCTATTTAGTGTCAAATTATTAGGATCTCGCTCTGTTTGGGTCTGCATCTCGACATAAAACTTCTTGAAATCTTTTTGCAACGTTTCGATTAATACTCGTTCTCGATAATCTGGTATTCGTAGCCAACGATACTGAAATAGTGATAGATAGGTGTAGAGATGTTTAATCTCGTCGCGCTCCAAATCAAAAGAGCTGGTGGTTGTTAGTCGGATTCTCTCTTTGTGTTCCATAGCCGTAGTTTTTAATGGTTTAAGTATTGGGCAAGGAGAAAAAAAGAGGATGATTTCACCCGACCCATTGCATTACACCAATCACGGCAGTGGGCACATTAATGCACCACATGGGAGGTGAAACCACCCATGTGTATAGTGATGCACGGACATAAAAATGCCCGCCTCAGCTAATAAAAGCAGGTTTCCCTACCGTGATTGATATGTAATGCACTACAAATATATAAATAATTATTGACAAGACAAAACTCTACTCCATAATAAAATAATACTCCGCTGCGTTTGCTCTTCAAACAAAAAAATTAGAAAAGCCTATGTAACACTTAGCCTCATACGTTTAACACAAAAAATTTTCAAGAGTATGAAAAAGGCATTTATATTTTTAGGAGTTATTGCAGCAGCAGCAGTAGCAGGAGGTATTACCGCCTATGCAGTTGGAGAACTAAAACCAACCGCAATAGAGTATATCACCAAAGAGGTGGAGCGCGCCCCACAATTAGGTTCGCAATTTACAACATACACAGAGTCGAGCTATCCCGATTTGACATATGCAGCGGAGAATGCCGTGAAGGCGGTTATCAATATCGAGGTTATTCAACAAATCGAAATGTCGAGAGGTCGTAGCGGCTACAACCCATTTTTGGAGTTCTTCGGCATCCCTCAACAACAGCAATATCAGGGCGAGCAACAACCTCAATATCGCGAACAGAGAGGAGGCGGTTCGGGTGTTATAATTTCGGGCGATGGATATATCATCACCAATAACCATGTGGTCGATGGAGCATCAAAGCTCCGCGTGAAGCTATACGACGGAGGGACTTTCGATGCAGAGCTTATCGGAACCGACCCTACGACCGACATAGCACTTATTAAGATCGACCAAAAGGGGTTGCCAACACTCCCATTTGGAAGTTCCGACGATCTGCGATTGGGCGAATGGGTATTAGCAATCGGGTCGCCATTTGATCTGCAATCGACAATCACGGCAGGAATTGTGAGCGCCAAGGCTAGACAGTTGGATGTTATCCCAAGTGAATTTAGGATCGAATCGTTTATTCAAACCGATGCGGCGGTGAATCCAGGAAATTCGGGAGGTGCACTTGTCAACACACGTGGTGAATTGGTGGGTATCAATACCCTCATAAAGTCGCAAACAGGTAGTTTTATTGGTTATTCGTTTGCTGTGCCCGAGAGTATTGTTCGCAAGGTGGTGACCGACCTTAGGGAGTTTGGAGTTGTACAACGAGCTATGTTGGGTGTGAGCTTTGCCCCTATAACACAAGAGTTTATAGACTCACAAGGCAAGGAGTTGGGGATCACCGAAATCGGAGGTGTTTATGTAGCGAGTGTGCAGGATGGAAGCGCCGCATCGGAGGCTGGAATCCGCAAAGGCGACATTATAATATCGGTCGACGGTGAACTTTTGAGCTCAAAAGTCAACCTCCAAGAGCAAATTGCGAAGCATAGACCCAACGATAAGATAAAAATTTCGGTAAAAAGAGACGGGAAAGTGAAACATTTTGATGTGACTTTGCGTAATAGAGCAGGTAGGGCAGAGTTGCTAAGTTCAAATGATGTCGATGTTTCGGCGATTTTGGGTGGTAAATTTGCCGATGCAAGCCAAAAATTATGCGAAAAGTTAGATATTCAGGGGGGTGTCGAGGTTATATCGATCAATGATGGCGGACTACTTAGTCGTGCGCGTGTGAGGAGAGGATTTATAATCACACACATTAATGATAGAAGAGTACTCTCGATGTCGGATCTGTCTCGCCTTATGGATAAAGTAGAGTCTGTAGATGGAATCTACCCCGACGGCAAAAGTGCAAGTTACCATTTTGTGCAGTAAACAATTAAAGGTGGCGCATAGTGAGAATGAGCAAAAAAGAGAGAACGAGAATACATATATAATAAATAGGAGAAAATCAGATGCGTCAGTTAAAAATCACAAAGTCGATTACAAACCGTGAGAGTGCCTCACTAGACAAGTACCTTCAAGAGATTGGTAAAGAAGATCTTATATCGGTCGAAGAGGAGGTGGAACTCGCCCAGCGAATCCGCAAAGGCGATCAAGAAGCACTCGAAAAACTCACGAAGGCTAATCTTCGATTCGTGGTGTCGGTAGCTAAACAATATCAAAATCAAGGTCTTAGCCTTCCAGATCTTATCAACGAAGGTAACCTCGGTCTTATAAAGGCGGCAGAGAAGTTCGACGAAACACGTGGTTTTAAGTTTATTTCTTATGCCGTATGGTGGATCCGTCAATCTATCCTTCAAGCTCTTGCGGAGCAGTCGCGTATTGTGCGCTTGCCTCTCAATCAGGTGGGTTCGCTCAACAAGATCAACAAGGAGTTGGCCTCTTTCGAGCAACAACACGAGCGTACACCATCGCCCGAAGAGCTAGCTGAAAGATTGGCATTGCCTAAGGAGAAGGTTGCAGACACTCTTCGTGTTGCAGGTCGCCACGTATCGGTAGATGCTCCATTTGCCGACGGAGAGGATAACTCGCTATTGGATGTGCTTGTAAATGGAGACTCTCCAAATGCAGATAGAGGTCTACTCAATGAGTCGCTTTCGACAGAGGTAGATCGTGCACTCGACACACTTACAGATCGTGAGCGCGACATCATAAAGTACTTCTTCGGAATCGGTTGTTCGGAGATGACCCTCGAAGAGATTGGTGCTAAGTTTGACCTTACACGCGAGCGTGTTCGCCAAATCAAAGAGAAGGCTATACGTCGCCTTCGCCAATCTTCACGAAGCAAGTTGCTAAAATCTTATTTGGGATAGATTTAGATTTTAGAGTAATATTACGAGTAGCCCCAAAACATTTTTCGGATGTTTTGGGGCTATTGATGTTTATTTGTAGAATCTAGAACAGTAGGATTATTACCATTTAAATGATGTTGTAACAGCAAAATTATGACGTACAATATTGAGGCTATATAGATCACCTCCTAAGATTCCGAAGAGCTGAAAATCGGAGTAATGCGTGGTGTGATTCATATATGCTAAATCAATGTTAAATGTTTTGCTCACAGCGAATCCAACACCTGCCGAGAAGAAATTTGTACTCTCGACAACGGGTGACGACGGCGAATATGCAACATCATTGTCACTGCTCGTAATAGAGTTTGTAAATCCATATCCTATACGTAATGCAACAGCTGGGGTGACTCTAAACTCACCACCTATACGCAACGAATTTGAGCCATTAAGATATATATTTGCTTGATTCTCGTAATCGTATAGGTTTATCCCTGTAGGGGCAGATGTCATGCGAATACCATTATACCAATCGTGCTCATAATCAACCGACAACAATGCACGATTGCCGATAATATATGACGCTCCAACAATTATTCGTGTTGGAGTGTTATAGCTCCAACACTCTTCGTTGTAATCTTGGATTATGGGTGTGTACTCTTCGAAATATGCGTTACCATTGCTGTCGGGATATATTCCATCGTCGGGGGTCGAAGTGTTAATTCTTACGGATGACGAGGCTGCCGCTTGGTACTCACGGTCGATAGATATTGATGTTGGAGTATGTACTGCAAAAGCGAGCTTGAATGACTCCACAGGGCGATATATAAGACCAAATTTAAAATTAACGCCCAAGCCATTCATAATAACTGTTTGGTTGTAATTCGAATAGTTTAGTTGATAATCTCCCATGGTTGACTCACCATCAGGATAGATATAATCTTCTGAATAGCTAACATTTAACTCTTGGTGCAGATTTACAATTCCCATAGATGCACCAATATATATTTTATTCGAGATATTGGCACCCATCGACACATTATACTCCCCAACAGAGCCTCGACTCTGCATAGTTACAAAGTGCCCTACATCGGCGTTGTCTCCAATCCATCCTGGGTTCCAACCATCGTCGTCGTTCCAATCCGCAAGACCCACTTTGTAGCCCAACACAGCACCCCAAATATCGGTGTTGATATTGCTATCGTACCAAATATCGTTGCCACTATCTTGGATTTGGCTCAACGAAACACCTCCAGCGCGGAGCTGATCCGAGAAATATTGACCTATAGATGACCCTTTGCCTAGCGAAGATTGAAAGAATGATGTGTTGTAGTTTAGATCCACTAAGCGACTATATCCCACGCCAACACTTAGGCTAATAAGTCCGCTTGAGTAGCTGTTGCTTGTGATGGTCGACACTAAAGCGGCATTGGCTATCGAGAAGGTTGTCTTGGTGTTATCTTGATAGTTCATAGCGCTATTGTTACTCTTCTGAGAGGTCACAAGAGGTGTAAATGTAAACTCCGAACGTTGATATAGACCCAATCCCGCAGGGTTTGTTCCCATAGTTGTAGCGTCGGCACCCAACGACGAAAGTGCTCCCGACATAGCCATGCTACGTGCGGTGCCATATTGAAAATCTGTTTGCGATAGATTTGCCATTTCGCCCACTGTTAAGCCATCCATATTGGCAAGCAGTCCAGTGTAATTCTGTGCATTAGCCCCTACGCAAAGAGCTACAAATAGAGATAATACAAATAGAATTTTTTTCATAGTTGCAAGATTTTAGAATATTATACTGGAATGAATATTAACGCGAGCTAGTTCGTCCGCTACTCGATGAAGAGGAGGTTGAACTGCTGCTCGATGAAGAACTCGTTGTCGATGGAGTAGAGTAACTTGTTGTCGACCTAGAACTTGAGCTTGAAGATGTAGGTCTTACAGGAGCTGTTGTTTTTACTGTCGAGCTTCTCGATGATGACGACGATGTTTTGGATGACGACGATGAAGATGAAGCACCTTTGGATGTAGATGTCGAAGGGGTTCTGGTCGATGTTGCCGACGAGGATGGTCTCACGTAGGGCGACGTTGTAGTTTGCGAAGAGCTACTACTTGACGAAGAACCATTAAACATCGTTGTAGAGCGATTATATCGACTGCTACTACCACTTCCGCTTCTTGTCGACGACGATGATCCCCTGCACGATGATGGAAGAGTTACAATATTGCGCGAAGGTCTATTCGTTGGTCTATAGTTAGGCTTATTATTAGGCTTATAGTTAGGTCTATAATTGGGTCTATAATATGGACTCCAATACCACGAGTAGTATGGAGAACCCCACCCCCAATACCATGAATAGTTATATGGGGTATTATAGTAGATTCCTCCCCCCCACCAAGGGTTGTAGCCATAATATCCATAGCCCATATATGGTGAATAGCCAAAGTCGACATCGACAAAGACTCTCGTAACAACATCTTCGTCACTCTCCCAAACGCCATATGTCGAACTTGTATAGATTGGATCTACCGACACAACAACATCACTTGCAATTTGTTGAGACGAATATGTCGCAGGGTCATAAGCAACCACAGCTTGTTGAGCATCGTCACCCTCCGAAACATATTGATATTGATAGTAGCTATCGGGGCGTTGATACCCATAATCAACCTCTGTTGCCACAGGTGTTGATGACGAATAAGATGGATAAGATGTTCTATATTGCGATGTGGCAACAGCAGGTGTTGCCGTAGGAGTTGTGGAGTACATATCGTCACCACTAAAACTCGAACCGCTCCAATATGCAGCACTACAACTGCTGAGAATTATAGATATGGCTATTGTAGCGATATAATAACAATACTTTTTCATAGTCATACGTTTTAAATTAAATGTGAATAAAGAGGTTTAAATCCTACACACCTTTTGCGTGTATGTGTGTAATGTATATTCAAACCGATATATAGTTAACGATTTATACGATAGTCTCGTATCACAACCATTGCAAAGTTAGCATAATTATCCGAAAAAGATAAAAATATGGTTAAAAGTAGTAACGTTATACACTGAATTGCCATAATATTCATACATTTGCGACAAATAAAACATAGCATGAAACAGAGAATACTTTTTGTCTGCCTCGGAAACATCTGCCGCTCACCAGCAGCCGAGGGGGTGCTTCGCGCATATGTCGAACGCGAAGGTTTAGAGGGTGAATTTGAGATTGATTCAGCAGGTACGTATGGCGGTCATGCTGGCGATGCCGCCGATCCTCGTATGCGCCAAGCCGCTTTTGTGAGAGGTTATCACCTAACACATCGTTCGCGCCAAATCGAAGAGGATGATTTTCGACTCTTCGACCGCATTATCGTTATGGATGACAACAACTATCGCAATGTTGAAAGACTCGCCCCATCGCCCGAAGCCAAGGCGAAGATCGAAAGGTTTGTAGATCTATGTCGCCACCACCCCGACGCACACTATGTCCCCGACCCATACTACGAAGGGCGCGAAGGGTTCGAACGAGTATTGGATATTTTGGAAGATGGGTGCACCCAAATTATCGACGCTTGTAGATATTAATTAGATAGCTTGTGGCAATGGGCAACATCATCATCCCCATAAGAGGCATCACAACGGCAAGGATTTTGCCCGTGACAGTTATAGGGGTTATTGTTGCACCCACAGTTGTGAGCCCCATTGCTGCCCACCATATAGCGTCACCAAAGCTCGAAAGGTGTTCGTTAGCCTCGATTTCGCTATTGTAGAATAACAACGCTGCAATATAGGTCAAAGTTGCAACGGTGAGTATATAGGCATAAAAAAGCCTATTCATCGTTGGCTTTTTCACAATCCACCTCAACACTATATAGAGTGCCAAAAACGACCTCAGCTGTGGCATGAGACCAAATAGCATGCTCCATTCGCGGTGTATATGATGTTCGAAAGCTGGCAATAGCCATAGATATGGTAATGAGATTATGAGTATTGGGATATGGCTAAATAGATATACCCATGGTCTCTTTTCGAGAAACATAATCATAAAAAAGTCGACAAGGAATATTAAACATATAATCCCCTGCATATTGATATACCATGTCGAAAATTCGCCCTTTGAGGAGCCAAGAATCTCGACTGAAAGAGCGATGAGCAATACAACGCTTGCCACAACAACAATTGGATCTAAAATTCGCTTTGTGGAGGTTAATAGTTGAGCCATTGTTAGGTTTTTTATATTTTTTTGTTTTATTAAATATCTAGTAATCAATTCAAAATCAATGCCACATATCGAGACGATGATTTTTAATTATATTTTCATCACAAAATATTTGGATAGTTATAGTTTTTATCTTATCTTTGCACACGCAAACAAGCAATGGCGGGTTAGCTCAGCTGGTTAGAGCGCATGATTCATAATCATGAGGTCCCGAGTTCAAGTCTCGGACCCGCTACAAAAATCACAACTCACAAGGTTGTGATTTTTTTGTATCTATATTCGAATGTAACGGGTCAGTCGGAATTGAGGATCAATCTGAAATTCCAGTGGAGTGATAACACTTATTAAAATATAAATATTCAGCGGAGAGGTCGGGAAAGAAAGTAGGAGGAAACAACTTTCGTTCCCTCCTACTCCATTATTCCTTTTTGGGGAATTTATTGCAGATATGACAGGATTAAAATGTAAACACCTTATCAATATCCCAGTCATTGCCCTTAACTACTTTGTTGGTGCCTGCGACCTCTTCGAAAACTTCGCCTACAGACCATATATAGTTACCCTTGGCATTTTCGTCCACACGAATAGGGAGGGTTGTTTGATTCGCAATATAGGTGTCGACCAAAGAGCACATCTCATCGTTGAGGGTGTGTGGAGGGTTAGCTCCATCCTTTGTTGGCTTCCACATTTGGCTATTTACACGAATATCACCTCCTAGGTCAAATGCACAGAATGTGATGTTTTTGTCGGGGCAGTTGGTATATATCACCTTGTTTTTGTCGTTGACTCTACCATCACGGAACTTGATCTTGTGTCCAGTTCCTTGAATGTAAGCTATGTGCGCTTGGGCATTATTTGTTCGATATTGCTTGCCGTCATAGTGCGATGTTACGTAGTCGGCACTAACCGCGTCGATGATTGTAATTTCTATGACGTTGTTCTTTCCGCGCGCATAATCAACGCCATAGGCTGGACCATACTTCGCATCTGAAAAGCAGTTGCGCACAACAGCATCATCATTTACAGCATATCCGCGCTCGGTACCGAGTGTGGTGCAATCCTCAACCAATGTGCGTCGTGATTTATTGTTGGAGTGAGTGAGGGTTACACCCACGCGAGTATCCTTCACGTAGTTGCCCTTGATGTATGATCCATCGACACTACCTCGTCTGTAGCGCACACCGTCGATCATGGTATTGCCATTGATATAGGCGCGGATTCCAGCCTCGCAAAGAGCCTTGGTGTAGTCGAACTCTTCATCCATATGGAATCCCCATGCTGTTAGGAAGTTAAGAGAGTTAGCTTTAGAGTTTGGGTCTCCCTTTTCAGCTAGGATAGCTAAGGTTGTCGACATCTCGGATGTGATGTAGTTGTTGATAATATTTGGACGTACAGCACCCTGCATAAATACACAGTGACCATAAGCGTGGTGTACAACCTTGCTATTTTGGAATGTGTTGTCGTCGCCACGCACCAATACTCCGCAGTGTTTTTTGAGCTTTACGAGCGTTCCTTTTCCCTTGCCGAATGTATCGCCATAGGCGTATGGCATCGAACCTATTGAGCGCAGTTCGATGTTGTCGACAATATTGTTGCGTCCATCGACAATAATATTTGTACAACCCTTGGGTGGAAAATCGTGAATGCCACCTTCGTCGATGAAGGTAACCCCCGTAACTACATTTCCATTACCTAGGATATGTAGGCTACTTAGCTCGCCCGAGAGGAACGATGAGTTGAAAACCCCTTTGATTTCGGTGATTATGGTCGACCCTCCAAAGTCATATGTGCTACCATTACCTTTGACCAAAAATAGAGCATTGGATACTCTGCCCTCCACAACTTCAGTTGTTGCAGGGTATTTTCCGCGATCTATATCCTTGGCTGTAACACGAAACTCTCCCTTTTTGAGAATCACATGGACATTATCCTTTTTGAGATATTTTTGCATCTCTTCGAGTGTGGTTACATAGATTGGTTCGCTCGATCTTTGAGGTAGAGCGATACCTCCCGTTGCGGGGTCAATTACTGGATATGGGTCATCTCCCCACGCTTTGTCGGCGCTATACGCCGAAGTTGCAAACGCTGAAACAATCAGCACTAAAATAAATTTTAAGTTTCTCATATTTATATAGTTTAAGTTGTTTTATTTATCGGTTCTAAATGATGATGCAGGTATACCGCCTATATTATACAACGAACCTTGGAACCAATTCTTAAATCCATAGCGACAATTGACGGGATTTGCAACCTCCTTAGAGCTAAGAATTACAGTGTTGCTACGAGTGCGAGCAGTCGCTGGATAATATTTACCATCTTCGCCTGCAATCTCAAAATCTTGTAGCGGTTTTCCAAATGATGTTAGCCCCTTTTCGGCATTATCGAACGTGATTATTAGAGTGCCATCCTTACTCTCCTTGGATTTATATTTTGGACCTTCGGCAACAACTCCTTTTACTCCATATGTTTTAACAAGCACTTGATATGCAAATCTTTCGCCTACAACCTTTTTGTTGGATGGGTGGATGCACCCCTCAAGCCCTGCGTCAGACAGGCATATCATCGCTGAATTAGGAACTACATCTACAGCCTCCGCCATCGCTTCGCGCATATACATAGATACAGTGTCGTTTTTGTCATATCGCCTATATTCGAATGGAGCGATTTGTGCAAAATAAAAAGGCATCTCCTCATTACCCCAATCTTCACGCCATTGGGTTGCTAAATCAAGCAACTTTTGCGCATATGTCTCGTAGCGCATTCTATCGGATTCACCTTGATACCAAATAAATCCACGTGCAGCGAAACCTGCAATCGGACATATCATACCATTATATAGACCTCCAGGGTAGTGTTGACTTCGCGGAGAGCTCTTCTTGGGGCGATCTATGACATCTTGGTAACTATTAGCATCTTCGGGACATACCCAACTATTAATGGATGTTCCGCCCCACGATGACACCAAAATTCCAATTGGAATATCGAGGCTCGATCGCAGTGTGCGACCAAAGTAATATGCCGAAGCGCTAAGTGGTGCAACAACTTCGGGGCACGCCTCGCTCCACCCTGTGCTAGTGATCTCGGTGAGTGGAGTTGCCGAAACAGCACGCTCAACATCCATAACTCGTAGGTTGTAATCTTTAGATGTCGCGATGTCGAAATTAGAGTTTTCGACATGTTGGCTATTGAATCCCTCCATCTCCATCTCCATATTGGATTGACCCGATGCGATCCAAACCTCGCCAATAAGTACATTTTCAATTGTTTTGCTATCACCATCGTTGATTGTGATTGTGTAGGGTCCTCCGTATGATGGAGTTTCGACACATACTCGCCACTTACCCGATTCATCGACTTTAGAACTTGTTGTCTTTTTGTTCCATGATGTTGTTACTTTCACCTCTTTGCCTGTTGATGTTCCCCAAATTGGAGCTGATGTAAGCTGTTGGAGAATCATATTATCGGAGAATAGTGGTGACATAGTCACCTCGGCTTGCACATAGGTAATTGTTACCAACGAGAGTAACGAAATGATAAGTTTTTTCATATTAAGGTAAAATTAGTTAAGACAAAATTAGTGATTATTTCGATAAAAAAGAGTCTTTAGTATATTATATTTTTTTAAGCGATACATAATATATATATTTGTGTCAATCGTAAAATCAAAAAACAGTATATGAATAGATTAAAATTATGTGGAGTTGGAGCATTTCTCTTCACTTGTGCACTCTCTACGTTGAGCTATGCGCAAAGTGGAGCAATGACTTTGGAGGAGTGCCTAGATTATGCCAAACTAAATAGCATAACACTCCAACAATCAAAGCTCGATGTCGATAGTAGCGAAGCGAGCGAACTGGTAGCCAAAAGTGGATTTCTTCCAACCATCTCGGGATCGGTATCACAAAGCCTAAGTAGCAACCCTTTGAGCGATTATTCTGATCCGAAGAGTAGCTACAGTGGATCGTATGGCGTAGATCTGTCAATGACCCTATACAACGGTGGTAAGATCCGCAATACATTCAAACAAAGCGCAATTAATACCCAAATGTCGAACCTCGAATATGATGAGTTCGAAAATTCATTGGATGTAGCGGTGACCGAAGTATATGTCGAGATCCTATATGCGATGGAGCAAATCACAGTTGCCGAGAAGACAATCGAACTAAATGTGAAGAACGAAGAGCGAGGAGCCTCATTCCTAGAAGTGGGAAGCATCAACAAAGTGGATTTCGCACAATTGCAAAGTGCAACAGCATCGAGCCGCTACGATTTGGTTGTCGCTCGCACGCAACTCAGCAATCTATATGTGCGCCTAAGACACCTTTTGGAGCTTACGAATGGCGAATCAATCGAGGTGGTAGAGCCTAACTTAAGCAATCAAGCTCTAGCTATCGGAATCCCAACGGTCGAGGATGTATATGCCGAAGCGTTGGAGTCTCGTCCCGAAATAGAATCATCAAAGCTATATATCGAGTATGCCGATTATAACACCAAGATTGCAAAGGCAGGATACCTTCCAACCCTTAGCCTCTCGGAAGGAACAGGAATTAGTCACAACAGCTCAAGTAGTTATACATTCTCAAATCAGTTGCGCGAAAACTTCAGCACATCGGTTGGTTTGAATTTGTCGGTTCCAATCTTCAGCCAATTCAAAAATCGTAGCAATGTTCGTATCGCACAAAACAATGCAACCAAAGCTGAATTATCATTGACTCAAGCACAAAAGGATCTATATCAAACAATCGAGACGCTCCACAACAACGCATCGACTGCGCAAGCGAAGTATGTGATGTCGGAGTATCTGTTGGATGCAACAGCAAAAAGCATGGAGCTCACAACCGAACAATATAACTTGGGATCAAAAAATATCATCGAACTCCTCACCGAGCAAGATAACTACAACCAAACATATCAAGATTACTTGACAAACAAATATCAATTGGTGCTAAACAAGGCGCTTCTTAACTTCTATAAAACGAATATAATTAAACTATAAATAGATCATGACAAAGAAAAATGTTATAATAGGTGCAATCGTAGTTGCGGTTGTAGCAGTAGCAGCAATCTTCCTCTTTCCTAAGGGGCAAAAGGGCGATAATGTGACGTGGATTACAGACACCGTCGAAGAGCAACAAATCACCGAGAGTGTAACCGCTACGGGTACAATCGAACCAGTAACTTTGGTCGACGTGGGTACGCAGGTGTCAGGTATCCTTACAACGCTCTATGTTGATTATAATAGTGTGGTTACAAAGGGTCAAGTAATTGCTGAGCTCGATAAGAGTACGTTGCTACTCACACGCAACACGAATCGCGACAATGTAGCATCGGCAAAGAGTAAATTAACCTATGAGGAGTCTAATTATAAGCGAACAAAGGCTCTATACGACAAAGGGTTGATCGCCGATGCGGAGTATGATCTTGCGCTATACGAATATGAATCGGCTCAAAACAGCTATGAAGTAGCAAAGAATAATTTGGAGGTTGCCGAGACTAATTTGGGTTATGCTACGATCTATTCGCCAATTGATGGTGTGGTATTGTCGAGAAGTGTCGAGGAGGGTCAAACTGTGGCATCTAGCTACTCTACTCCAACGCTCTTCACTATCGCTGCCGACCTTACTGACTTACGCGTTATTGTCGATGTCGATGAGGCTGATATAGGCAATGTTAAGGAGGGTCAACGTGCTTCATTCTCGGTTGATGCCTTTCCATTAGACACCTTCGAAGGCGTGGTTACTCAAGTGCGTCAAGAGGGAATCGAGGAGAGCAACGTTATCACATATGAAGTTGTTATCTCGGCTGCTAATCCAGATCTAAAACTCAAACCAGGACTTACAGCGAATGTTGAGATCTTTACGATGGATGAAACTTGTGAGTGTGTTGTATCAGTTGCGGCACTATCGTTCACACCTCCAACTCCAGATGATGCAGGCGAAGTAGATAAAGCCATGATGCACGCACAAGATCCAATGGGCGGAGGCGGTCGCCCTGGAGGCATGGGCGGAGGAGCTGGCATGGGCGGAGGTCGTCCCGAAGGTGCAGGTATGGGCGCTGGCATGGCTCGCCAAAAAAGAGTTGCCGCTAAGCGTGGCGACATGGGAACTGTTTGGGTATTGGTTGATGGCAAACCACAACCTCGTAGAGTTGAGGTGGGTGTGACAAATGGAATCCTAACCGAAATCAAGGGCATTGAGCAAGGAACAGAGGTTATCACAAGCATGGAGTTTGATGTGGAGCCAACAACCACAAAGAGCTCATCATCTACCACATCGAGCCCATTTGTTCAAAAGCGTCCAGGTCAAAAGTAGTAGACCATAAAAAGTAGACCATGAAGAAAAAAGTAATTGAATTAAAGAGTATCAAACGATACTTCCAAATCGGCGACGAGACTGTAAAGGCTCTGCGCGGTGTGTCGTTTTCGATAGAGGAGGGGGAGTTCGTAACGATCATGGGTACATCGGGAAGTGGAAAGAGTACACTGCTCAATATGCTCGGTTGTTTGGATATGCCAACCTCTGGAGAGTTCTATTTGGATGAAGTTCCAGTGGCTGGAATGAGCAACGACCAACGCGCCAAACTCCGCAACCAAAAGATCGGTTTTGTGTTTCAAAACTACAACCTTTTGGCTAAAACTACCGCAATAGCGAATGTTGAATTACCGTTACTATATTCGAGTGGTATATCGGCGGCGGAGCGTCAAAAGCGAGCAATCGATGCGTTGACCGCTGTGGGTCTAGCAGATCGACTCTACCACAAGAGTAACCAAATGAGTGGAGGACAGATGCAACGTGTGGCTATAGCGCGTGCGCTGGTCAATAACCCTGCGGTGATCTTGGCGGATGAGGCAACAGGAAACTTGGATACTCGTACATCATTCGAGATTTTGGTGTTGTTGCAAAAGTTGCACGCCGAGGGTAAAACCATTATCTTTATCACCCACAACCCCGAAATGGCGGAGTTTTCGAGCCGAACCATTACACTTAGGGATGGACGAATAAAGAGTGATACCTATAATAATAATATAAGTAGCGCCAAAGAGGCATTAGTGGCGCTACCTGTTGTAGAGGAGTAAACGACTATGAATATATCGAATTTATTAGCTATCGCTGTAAAAGCGTTGGGCAACAATAAAATGAGGGCACTGCTCACGATGCTTGGAATCATCATCGGAGTGGGGTCGGTTATCACTATGCTCGCCATCGGTCAAGGCTCCAAAGCGAGTATCAATGCTCAAATTTCGGAGATGGGATCCAATATGATTATGATCCGTCCAGGATCGGATATTAGAGGTGGAGTAACTCGTGACCCTTCGGATGGTCAAACTTTGAAGATGCCCGATTATGAGGCTCTTTTGGGGCTGACAGACCATCTAGCGGCGGTTAGTCCTTATGTGTCATCGTCGGGTCAATACATTTATGGTGCAAATAACTACCCATCGACAATTTCGGGTGTGACGGAGGATTATATGACCATCCGCCAATTGAAATTGGAGAGTGGAACGATGTTTACCGAAATGGATATTACGACCGCTGCAAAGGTGTGTGTGATTGGTAAGACGATCAAGGATTACCTTTTTGACGATGATGTCGACCCTGTAGGTAAGGTAATACGCTTCAAATCAATCCCTTTTAGAGTAATTGGAGTATTGAAGGAGAAGGGCTACAATAGTATGGGACAAGATCAAGATGCTATTGTGTTAGCTCCCTACACAGCGGTAATGAAGCGTATTTTGGCGGTGACATATTTCAACCAAATATATGCAAGTGCTGCCGACGAAGATAAAACTGAAGAGGCAGTAGAGGCAGCGACTGCAATATTGCGTGCAAATCATAAATTATCTGCTACAGCAAATGATGATTTTCATATCCGAACCCAACAGGAGTTGGCTACAATGCTAACATCGACGAGTTCGCTTATGACAACCCTACTAGCATGTGTTGCGGCAATATCGTTAGTTGTTGGAGGTATCGGAATTATGAATATCATGTATGTTTCGGTTACGGAGCGTACAAAAGAGATTGGACTTAGAATGTCGGTTGGAGGTCGCGGAATCGACATCTTGGCGCAATTCCTTATCGAGGCTATCATCATCTCTATTTCGGGTGGTATAATAGGTGTTGTGTTAGGATGTGTTGCGGCATGGGCGGTGAGCTATTTTGCTGGGTGGCCTGTGTTGGTTGAGAGTTGGACTATTCTGTTGTCGTTTGCTGTGTGTAGTGTCACAGGTGTATTCTTTGGTTGGTATCCAGCCAAAAAGGCGGCAGCACTTAATCCTATTGATGCACTTAGGTATGAGTAATATATATGGGTATTACTGCGCTAAATAATAAAAATCTAATGTTCGCACTCCAACTCTTGGGTTGGGGTGTGATTTTAGGTTTGTCACTATTTTGGAGCTTCGGTTCGTCGTCGACGAAGGTTGATTCATATGGAGTTGCGAGGTTTACTCTAAACATCGTTATTCCACTTATGATGATCTACTTGCTTAATTATGCAGTGTTTATCCCCAAGTATCTATTTAATGGAGGGTCTAAACGATTCTTTTTAGCAAATACATTTTTGGTAGTTATTCTATTGTGGGTGTCATTTGCGATAAGTAGATTCGATATTTTGTCAAATTTGCGTCCCGAGGGTGGTAATCCACCTCGCAATGTGAATTTGATGTTTTTGATGCGCGATCTCATAAACTATGTTTTGATGATTGGTCTGGTCACAGCTCTTCGCCTTTCGGAGCGTTTGCACCAAAGCGAAGAGGCTCTGCGCGAAGCGGAGGGAGCACGTGTCAAAGCGGAATTAGCAAATCTTAGAAGCCAAATAAACCCTCACTTCCTGCTCAATACACTCAATAACATCTACGCTCTAACGGCTATCGACACCGATAAGGCTCAAAAGACAATTAAAGAGTTGAGCGATTTGCTTAGATATATTTTGTATGATAATTTGAGTGATAGAGTATTGCTTTCGAAGGAGATAGAGTTTATCAAAACATATATCGAACTTATGAGTATTCGCCTTCCTCGCAAAGTGGAACTCACAACAAATTTTAAATTGGCATCGGGCGCGGAGAGCTATATCGCTCCACTTATATTTATCTCGTTGATCGAAAATGCCTTCAAACATAGCGTCAGCGCAAGTGGCGAAGGATTTATAGATATTCGTTTCGATGAAGATTCTCAAAAAGGGGAGGTGACTCTCTCGATAAAAAATAGCAACCATGCCAAATTAGATCAAGATAAGAGTGGTCATGGCATCGGGCTCGAACAGGTACGTCGACGCTTGGAACTATTGTATGCCAACAACTACAACTGGAAAGTCTCTCAAACCCCCAAAGTATATAGCAGTATTTTAACCCTAAAAAGTAATCCATGAAGCTCAAAACTATAGTTATAGATGATGAACCCTTAGCGGCAATGCTCATAGAGGGTTATATATCGAAGACCCCTTTTTTGGAACATATCGCAACATTTTCGACCGCAGTCGAGGCGATGAATAGCGAAGAGTTAGCAGTGGCGGATCTTCTATTTTTGGATATTCAAATGCCCACACTCACAGGGTTGGAGTTTAGTCGTATGGTCGATCCTCGTACGCGTATAATCTTTACGACAGCTTTTAATCAATATGCAATTGATGGATACAAGGTCAGTGCGTTGGATTACTTGTTGAAGCCAATATCGTAT
>JBCQUZ010000179.1:0-2967 GCA_047173645.1 Rikenellaceae bacterium | reverse complement strand
GGATATTTGGCTAAGTCGTTTGTGAAATATGGGCTTGAGACGTTGGTCGTGGCTCTGTGTAATAATGGTCGATTATATAATGGGTGTGACGTGATTGATTTTTTGTCGGGTAGTTAGGATGTGGAGTTAAACCATCGACTTGACACCATTCGCCTTCGCATTATGCAGATATATCGCCAGATGGAGATTGATGGGCGACCAATCACCGCCAAAGCTATCTTAGATGAGTATCAAGGCAAGAATGCAAAGGATGTGGTCACAATCTGTGACGTGTTCAGTGAGCATAATGAGCGATGCCACAAGTTGATTGGAAAAGATATGTCGAAATCTACTGTCGAGCGTTACGAGACCTGTTTGCGCCACCTAAAGCAGTTTCTGAAATTCACCTTTGGGCAGGAGGATATTCCAATCGAGGATATAAACCACAAGTTCATCAAAGATTTTGAGTTCTGGTATAAGACCGAGAAGAATTGTGCGCACAATACCACGACTAAATATCTCAAAAACTTCAAGAAGATTATCCGCATAGCCCTCGCTAACGAGATTATAACACGAGATCCATTTGCCAATATCCGTTTCTCGCTTGACGAGGTGGAGCGTGAGTTTTTGGAGGATCACGAGTTGCAGACCATTATTAATAAGGAGTTCGGGATTGAGCGTTTGGAGCAGGTGCGTGATGTCTTTGTCTTTTGCTCGATGACAGATCTATCCCTTATGAATAACTTCCTGAAAACAAACAACTTGCAAATAGCGAATTAGTGAATAGGTAATGATTTAGAAACTACTCTACTGCTTTGTTTTGCTATGATTTACTAATCTTTCAAATAACTAATACAAAGGTAGTGATCTTTTTTGAATTTGCAAATTGGGTTATTTTGGTGTGGACTGAAATGCTGGTGGCGATAGCATAATGCGCCTTAATCATTTTCATTCCAATGGCAAAGGTAGCTTCGAGTATGGAGATATTCAAGCCCAAGCCTTACGGTTACTCTCTACGTTCGTAAGGCTTGACTATACCCACCCTCTGCGCAGGGATTGCCATTGCAACGAGAACGATTAAGCCGATGATGAGCATAAAATCAACAACACCATAAAGGGAAGATGTATTTCCCGATCGTAGTGCTGTTTCTATTCAATGGCAACTTCAAACTCCTTTTCTGTATTGTTCATTTGTATAGCTATGTTGGTATATAATTATATTGTATAATATTAACATTGCGATCACCACACAAGCGGCTGCCATCAAATTTATTCCTCATCGAAACCATCAGGGAACATCATATCCAATGTTGATTGCTCATCATAAAATTCATACTTCTCTTTTACCTCTGAGATCTTTTTTATCAACCTCTTTAGTTTGTTGTACATATTTTCATGATCGGAATCACAACGGCTATAATAATCAATCGCCTCACATACTTCCAACTCCATATCTATAATTTGCTCCTGAAGCTCATCTATCTCAAATTCCGGATCATCATATAGGTCGTTTTCAAGTGCGTTATCGACAACCTCAAGGTAGCTTTCGTACTGTTCTTGTGACATCATAAGTTTTATTTTTTATAGGTTTTAACAATTCTCTATCTTCTCTCCAGCCTCAACCATTTTGATGAAGTCTGCTACATTCTTCTCAAATTCAGGATAAAAGTCACACGGTTTTAGCTTACCTCTAAACATTAATTCATTCTCGTACTTTGTAGTATATTTCTTTTTTAGTTCTGCCAAATTCGATGGTGCTTCGACTCCACTTTGCATTTGCAACAGATATGTAATTGTTGAGTCCGTTTCATTGAACAAGAACTTAATCTCGTAATTCGACCACGAATCTGGGGTGAACTTTAGCTCACAAAAAGAGTATTCACTTGGTGTTATAGTGCGCCATTTTCCAGAGATACTAATCTTTTCAGAGAGTCTGTTGATGTATCTTTTGTGCAAATTCTCCATCTCTGTCGTAAAACTGAATGAATATACAATATCTCTCTGTGGATATTGCTCTATCCAATAATTAACAATCTTTAATAGCTCGTCATAACAATTTGTATTGTCTTTGTTTAAACCAACTCTTACATTTGGATAATCGCCTAATATTTCAAACCCATTTATCACACCAGAGCCAAATCCGCCTAAAGACAAATTGATAGCGTCACCATAGAAATCAAAAGATATGCAATAGCATTGATTATTATCCCAACTATTTGGCTTAAATTCAAAGTTGAGAGAATCTTTATTCAGTCGCCATTCACCTTCAGGTATTCTCTTCACAAGGTCTAAGTAGACCTTTTTGCAATTTTGCTTGTCCTCCTCTCTTTCGGAACAATCCGCAATTTGACTGTCAACATCATTAGCACTGTCAATTACACCCTCTAAGAGAGCTTATTTCAGAGTATGTAGCATCTTTGCAGATAGCCTCTAACACATCAAGTTGAGATCTCGTCTCATTGATCCAGTTTAAAATTTCAGTTTTCATATCAGTAAGTTTTAAAGTATCTGTAATGCAATCACAGCACAAGCTTCAGCGTCGGCAAGTGCGTGATGGTGGTTAGTTAAGTCGAAGCCACAGTGAGCCGAGACTGTGTGTAGCTGGTGGTTGGGCAGCTCCTTACCAAAGGTTCTGCGAGAGGCTTGGCAGGTGCAGTAGAACTGATAGTCGGGATACGGCATTGAGTAGTGTTCGTGAGCTGAACGCAAACACCCACTATCAAATGGGGCATTGTGCGCCACTAGTGGCAGACCCTCAATTTGTGGTGCTATCTCAGCCCACACCTCTGGAAAAATCTTGGCATCGCAGGTGTCTCGGTCACTTAGTCCGTGTACCTGCTGACAAAACCAAGCGTAGTAATTAGGTGCTGGTTTGATAAGTCGGTAGATCTTATCTACTATCTCACCACCTCGCACAATGACTACTCCAACGCTACATACGCTGGAACGACAACCATTTGCGGTCTCAAAATCTATTGCTGCAAAATC
>JBCQUZ010000178.1:0-2998 GCA_047173645.1 Rikenellaceae bacterium | reverse complement strand
AAACCACCAAGTTTTTCTTCTAAGATACTGAAAATTAGGGACTTTTGCAATATTTATGAGTGCTTATTTGCTGATTGCCAACTGGTTAGGTGTTGATATTTCGTTTTTGTCGGGTAGTTAGGTGAAAAACAATGAAAAGTTTTGAAATAAAATGAAATAGTTGTACACCTATTTCGCTCTCAAAAAACTCCATTTTTGCCCTTTTGCGACAGCTAAGGTATAGCGACTATTTGAGCTATGCAAGAGTGTAAGTCAAACTAAGTCATATTGTGTCATTTTAAGTCATCGCCCTCAATTATCAGAGGTGTCACACCCCTCATTTTCCTCAAATGCTATGTGAATAGCACCACTTTTGCCCTGCGTAAAATGTAGTACTTTTCACGCTCGAAAAATCTTTCTGCAAGCATAGGAAAGTAGATTGTAGAATCACCGTACCCACCCCTCAAGAACATACGGTTTAATCGAAATAGTTGATCTATATTCGCTGTCGAAACACGCAAGGTGTTCACTTAGGTATAACATAAATATAGACGATGAATTACTTCGATTACGAAAACCAATTTTGGAAGGAGGACGAGATGCAGAGCTTCACACCTGTTGAGACACGCACGTACTTCTATCTACTCACCCTCGCCAACCGCAGCTTTTGGCAGGGCGATATAATAATTAGCGATGCACAACTCTCCGCAAAAGTGGGCGTATCACTCAACTCGTTCAAGAAGGCAAAGGCAAATCTACAAGAACGAGGTTTGATAAGCTATGTTCAGGGAGGCAAGGGTTATGCTCGCAAGACAAGGTATCAGCTTAGATGTCGAGATAGGTTGCCACCAAGCAACCCTGTTAGCTGTCAAGGGGCGACACCATTATATAGTAATAAACAGAAATCAGAAACTAAAACATATTATAAGAGCGATGGAGGTTCAAAAAAGGGATTTAATACAACAGCGGGCGACTTCGATTAATGGTATAGCCAATGAGATAAAACAAGAGGCGGAGCGTGCAAGGTGTCAGGCGATGACATCAAGGTTTAATGTTCGACTGAGTTGGGAGGAGTTCTTGTTGCTATTCACTCAGTCGGCTAATTGTGTTCTGCACAAGCGTGGTCGTAAGGCGGAGTTTGTGGTGGATAGTATCAATCAACACACAATCGAGCAAATGTGGCTCTATATGAGCTACGACAACTCTTTTAGTGGTGATTTGGATAAGGGTATAATGTTGCAGGGGTCGATCGGTGTTGGCAAGTCGCTCCTATTGGAGAGTTACGCTTATCTGCAAAATAGATTGGCACACCGAGTCAAAGCCACAAATGGCGAGAGCTTCAAAGGGATTCAGTTTATCCACGCCAATGAGTTAGCCGATCGCATAAAGAGTGCCGAGTGTGGAGCGAGGAGTTTCGCCAAGCCGACCCTAATCATCGACGACATAGGACGAGAGCCAAAGAGTGTGATGAACTTCGGCAATGTCTGCAACCCCATTGCCGAACTCATTGCAGCGAGAGCTGATAGTGCAGTCGTCACACACGCCACCTCGAATTATAACCTCGCCACCCTTAGCAGCGATGGCTTCTATGGTCCGATGGTGGGTGACAGAATACGTGCGATGTTCAACTTTATAACAGTTGATGGAAAGAGTCGCAGAACATAGACTAAAAGATATGTCGGAAGATATGTTTTTACAAACCATACAACAGTTACCGCGGTAACTGTTACCGCAATTACAACAACATTTAAAATAACAAATTTATGAAACAGAAAAGATTGACAGCCGAGCAGTACAGAGAGCGATATTGCAAGGAGAAGTGTATGAGAACGAGATCACAACTTTATGTAGCACCCGACATTCACGAGGCAGTTATGGAGTTAGCACACCTATTTAGAGGTACTCACGTAACGGCAGTATCGCTTGTAGATGCTATTCTGAGGGAGCATTTCGAGACCCACAAAGAGATGATAGGGGGCGACGAAAACGTAGCCACGAAAAACTAAAGAGTTTCTTAGGGGTCGAGGAGGAGCGTTAGAACTTTAATCTAATGTTGAAACAGCAAGGTATATTTTGCGCATCTCGAAATATTTCGAGACGACAAAATCCTTGCTGCGTCCCCACGCAGAAACAACCTCCGAAGTCGATGTTTTTAGATAAACCTTAGCCAAAATGAGTAATGAACCAAAAGCCATAGGGCGACCGCAAACCTCCGACCCTGCCAAACACAAATTTGAGTTCCGATTGACCGCCTCCGAAAGGGATAAATTCCAAGAGATGTTCACCCAGTCGGGATGCAAAACCTACTCCGAATTTATCAGAAAAAGAGTATTTTCAGAGCAATTTCACGTAACAATAGCCGATGAAAACACCCTAAAATTTTACGACGAACTAAAGAGTATCAAGTCCGAAATCCGAATAATAGGCACTGCATACAACAGCTACATAGCCAAACTCCGCCAACATTTCACCGAGACCAGAGCCGCCGAAATCAGCACAAAATCCGCCAATCGCCTCACCGAAATAGTCCGCCTAAACGAGCAAGCATTGAGCATCACCCTGCAACTTATCAAGCGGTGGATTAGGCGGTGATGCACTGATGTAGCTCTCCTGATGTCAATAGATATTTGTCAATCAACATTTGGTCAGTTGAATTATTTTCAATATATTTGTTACATAATCAACATTAAAAACACAGTAATGGAAGATATTAATCGACTAAAATTAGTGCTTGTAGAGAAGAAAAAAACGGGCAAATGGCTCGCAGAGCAACTTGGCAAAGACCCTTCAACTATCTCCAAGTGGTGCTCAAACACCTCGCAGCCTGGGCTTGAAGCATTAACTAAGATTGCTAAACTTCTGGGGGTAGATCGGCTTGATTTAATAAATAGCAGTAAGAAATGAATTAAGGGGACTTCTAAAAATTAAGTCTTTGTAATTCAGTAAATTATCACTATCTTTACATTGTAATTAAAGCAAATGCAGATATGATTTTTAAGAGTACAGGTAAGCGAGGATT
>JBCQUZ010000177.1:0-2999 GCA_047173645.1 Rikenellaceae bacterium | reverse complement strand
ATCCTCTAGCATAACCTCTAAATGTACAACATCATAGCCATCAGATTTAAGCTCCTCCCTATCAGCCACTACACTCATCTTGCTCGCCACTCCATTTGTGACAATACTCACCTCCTTGCCCTGGCTTCTTGCCATCAATTTTCCATTGGTATAAGGAACCATCCATTTGCACATATTATCCTCAAAATCTTTGCGGTGCTTAACCCCTAGCGATTTGTTATCTAAGAAAAGTTCAACACTATCGGTGTTAGACATTACAATTATCATAATCTGCTCACCATCGTTATAGTTCCAATACTCATTCAACGGAGCCCAATTCCACAAAGCTTTTTCCCACATGCCACTCTTTTTTTCTACCACATTGCCATCAGTGTCTAATTTGTAATTAGATTGACTCAACTTTTGAGTGCACATATATAGATAAGGCTCTTCGGTCCAAAGAGTTTTATACATATGGTAAGCCGACTTTTCGAATCCTGCAATATTCAAGAGACCTGAAGCCAAACCGCGGCGAGGCCAGCCGTTGGTCGCCTCTCCCAAGTAGTCGAGACCTGTCCACAAGAAGAGTCCCGAGATGAAATCTCGCTCAGCCACAGCTTTCCACTCATGCCATTGTGGTAGATTCTCAGTTCCCATCACTATTTTGTCGGGGTAATTTTTGCGAGCATAATCATACATCACTCGACGATAGCTAAAACCTACAATATCTAATACATCGGCATAGCCTGTTTCAAAACTTGCTGATGGCAATATGCAATTTGCGACAACAGGACGAGTCGTATCCATCTCTCGTGTCCAATCGGCTAGCTGTTTTGCCGTGTTGCCAATAGTATACTCAAGAGCTGGTAGCTTTTCATACTCCTCTTTTATCCTCTCTTTAGAGTATGGCGGTTGAGACCAAAAGTACTCACCCGTCCATTCGATATTATCAAAGAATCCTGTCGCTTTACTATTTCGCGGATATGTCCATTCGATCTCATTTCCGATGCTCCATTGGAATATCGATGGGTGGTTACGATGAGAGAGCATTGTGTTCTTCAGATCCTTTTCAGCATCCTCTTCAAACCAATCAGCATATCCACGTGAAATATAGTCGTCATGGCTCTCGTTCATATTCAGCCTTTTATCTTTAGGGTAGTTCCACTCGTCGAAGAATTCATCTTGAACAAGGAATCCCATCTCATCACAAAGATCAAGGAGCTCGCTTGAAGCTGGATGGTGAGCTATTCGCAATGCGTTGCATCCGCCATCCTTTAGCCTCTGCAGGCGGCGGCGCCAAACACCTTTTGGAACAGCCACGCCGACAGAGCCAGCATCTGCATGGATACATAAGCCATGTATTTTTACACTCTCACCATTTAAGAAAAAGCCTTTTTCTACATCAAAATTGATGTCTCGAATGCCAAAAGTTGTTGTGTATTGATCAACGAGTTTGCCGTCCGCAACAATGTTTGTGATGGCTTTGTATAGATTTGGATCCTCTATATCCCATAATTGCGGAGCGTCAACAAGAATAGATTGTTTAAATTTATCTTTGCCTGTTTCTAAATTTATATCATCGGTCTTAATTTCGCCCACCTCTTCGCCTGTTGGTGAGATAATTTTTGTTACAAGATCAAGCTTTTTTGTCTCGCTATAAGCGTTTGCGATCTCTGTCTCAATGTCTATCGTTGCTCTCTGCGAAGAGACATCTTTTGTGGTTACAAATACACCCCAAACTGGCACGTGTAGTTTATCCGCAACAACTAATTTTACATTGCGGTATATGCCCGAACCAGAGTACCACCGACTATCAATATAGCGGCTACGGTCTACCATCACAGTGACTATATTTTTTGTATTATTTTTTAAACTATTGGTAACATCGACATAAAATGGGGAGTAACCATAAACGTGAGAGGTTAGCTTCTCGTCGTTCATCCACACTTCGGAGTGGTTATAAATACCATCAAAGTGCAGGTAAACAACCTTATTTTCCAACTCTGAGATATTAAGATCTTTGCGATAATGGCCGACTCCGCCTCTAGCATAACCCGTACAACCTTGACCTTGGATAGAGTCAAACGGCAATTCAATAGACCAATCATGAGGTAGGTTTACTCTGCTCCACGCACTATCATCATAATTGGGCATCGTAACCCCCACATCATTTTTCAACGAGAACCTCCAATCGAAATTAAAGTCTTGCTCTACTCTTGGCGATTGTGGTTGGCTGCAAGCCGATAACATCAGCAAAAACAATAAAAATATTGTACATCTTTTCATAATTAAATATCTTGTTTGTGAAATAATAATTTAAAATTGGTATATAATAAGGTGAATTTTATAAAATGAAAAATATATCAGCATATAACGATCTCTGACATGACAAATATAATATATAATAGAGGTTTGAGAGACATGGTAAAAGCTAAAAACATACTAGGTATTTGACAACTTTAGGCGCTTATTGCCGTTGTACACCGCAAAAGCACAAGGCGTGCGCACAAAAACCCGTGCCCACGCCTCGAAGTGACGGCTTTATCAAGAGATTATATCTGACCGCATATTTTTCCATAACTCCAAAGTATACGCTACTCCTCTACACTACTTTGGAGGCGATTTAATTGTCGGTACTCCGAGGGGTTCACGTTAAATTGCTCCCTGAAACGATTGCGGAAGGTGTCAATATCGTTGTATCCGACTTTCCATGCAATTTCTGATATCGTCAGATTGCTCTTGACCAGATACTCCACCGCATGCTTCAGGCGGATTGATCGCTGGAATTGTATCGCCGATTCACCCGTGAGAGCTTTAATCTTACGAGTCAGATATGTGCGCGAAACACCATACTCTTGGGCCATTTTCTCTACATTGAAGTTAGGGTTCGAGAGATTTTTCTCCATTATCTCTAACATCTTCTCCATAAATATCACATCTACATCAGAGTTGGCAATAATCATAGGATTTATCTTTATCTCCTTTTGATATTGTGTCTTGAGGGATTCGCGATTATTCAA
>JBCQUZ010000176.1:0-3074 GCA_047173645.1 Rikenellaceae bacterium | reverse complement strand
GGGTGTTTTCGCTCTGTATCAACTCAACCACCTCGGCTACACGATGCGACTTAACAACATAGGTATTTTGCGGAATAAACTCAACCTCTTTTAATTCGCAATTTCCAAAAAACACTATCACAGAGTAATATGGCAAAGAGTTAAATTGAGTAGATCGCCTTTTTAGATTTTCAATATGTTGTCTGTTTTGAGCTATTGGATTGTAAAAGCGATGTTTCTCTCGTCCATATGCTAATATCTGAGTCCAATGAGAGTGATTGCCATTGCCGAATATCCAGCCACTATAATCTTTAACTTCAAAGACGATAATACCAACTTTGGTTGCTAACACAAGGTCGATCTGCGAAAACTTATCTTTGGATATTTCAACATATAGATCGTGAAATAACGCCTTAGGGGATACCCCACTCTTTATCAATGAGAATATCAAGATACGCTCACTATCTGTACCTCTATGCAACTCTGTAACCTCTTTGATAGTGTTAGCCCTCTTGATAATCTCTGCTAATACTCGTTTTCGCTCTTTTACTTGCCTGTTATACTTAACGACAATACGCGACACTGCCATTACAATCACTACTGCAATAGCGGCAATTATATAGTGTTGATTCTCCATAGCTCATTAAAATTGATCAAACTTACTCATCTGCGAAGCCTTGATCTTGTCGGCAATGTCGATATATGGCTTCATCGCCTTGTAGTCGCTGTGCCCTGTCCACTTCATCACAACATCGACAGGTATGCCAATCGACAATGCGTGACAGATAAACGACCTGCGCCCCGTGTGCGTTCCGAGTAGTGCATATTTGGGCGTCACAGTCTCTATTCGCTCGTTGCCCATATAGTGCACTTCGTGGATTGGCTCGTCAATTCCTGCCAACTTCGCAAGCTCCTTGATGTAGTCATTGTTCTTCTGATTTGTTATGACGGGCAACGCCTTATCTCCCTCAAAAGCAACATCTTTGTACTTTTCGAGCACCTCACGACTGTACTTGTTTAGCTCTATGCGGAGGCTGTCGGTTGTCTTGATTGTGGTGAACTCGATGTGGTTCTCCTTGATGTTACTCCTGCGCAAGTTGAAGAGATCGGAGTAGCGCAGACCTGTGTAACATTGAAATAAAAAAGTATCTCGCACACGCTCCAAATACTGCTTTGTCGATGGGATTTCGAACTCCCTGATGTGCATAACCTCCTCCCACGTGAGGAAAATCACCTTCTTATCGGCAGTCTTTAACTTTGGTTTGAATAACTCGTAAGCACGATTTTTAGTGTAGCCTTTCTTGACACCCCAACGCAACAGCCACTTTAAGAAACCAAGCTGCTTGCCGATTGTAGAGTTGCGCATCTGCTTCACATCACGCAGAAATATCACGTAATTATTTAGCCCAAATTCATCGAAATACTCAAAGGTCAGATCCTTATTGAATGTCTGCAAATGATTCTTCACCGCTGCAAACTTCTCATAAGTAGAGTGCGTCCAATCGCTCATCGTTCCCTGCTCTTTGGTAAACTCATCAATAATCTTCCAGAAGTCGGGTGCATCAGGAGTCTCCTCCTTTTTCATCTCATTGGCTTTGGCTGGCTTAGTCTTAACGGTGAACGCCTCACGCACCTGCTCAGTGGTCGGCATAGCCTCCGCCACCTCGAAGCGTTTAAATATCTCTTGAATATCGTTCTCATACTTCGAGAGGTCGGCATTAATCTCGGCAGCACTCTGCTTTAATTTATTAGTTGTGCCATTCTTCACACGCTGCTTCTTGTCGTCCCACTTCGCCACATCAATACGATAGCCAGTAGTGAAGTCGATGCGTTTGCCACTAAAGACCACACGCATACGGATCGGCACATTCTCCACAATCGCCACACCTGCCTTTTTCCTGCTCTCAAGCTGAAAAGTTATATTTCTTTTTATGTTCATATTTCTGGGTGTATTAAATTCAACACCCAAAAGTACACCCAATTTTTGATATATGCAAATATCGCAAATGAAATTATATTTTAACAGCAAAAACACTAAACGCCTGTAAATTAACAATTTGATAGTCTATGATATTCTATGAGGGTTCAGGAGAAAGAGCCTCTCTCTCCGCAGAGCAACTTTGAGTTAAGAAGATTTAATTCGAGCTATGCGGATTAAAGGTCTATAAATCAGTGATTTATAGACCTTTTTTTGTGCGCATATTCGAGTTAGGTTGATTCTTTTTTGAGGTAAGTTGAGAGAGTTCTTTCTCCAAATCATTACCCCTAAGAAAATGACCTCAAAAAGGGTAACGATTTACAGCTTAACTCGAACTTAACTCACATTAACTCAACATCATATACTTCTCAGTGTAAAATATGTTTAATAACTTTGTGCCCTATAATCAAGCACAAAATCGTCACCCTTTTTGAAGGGGTAACGAGTAAAAACAAAATGAGTATGAGAAGTACATTTAAGGTTTTGTTCTACCTAAAGAAAGGACGAGAGACTTCTAATGGAGAAGTAATGATAATGGCACGTATAACCGTCAATGGTGATGTATGTCAATTTAGCACCAAGCAGAAGATTAACCCTAAAAATTGGTGCGTTGAAGCTAAGAGAGCTATCGGTAAATCGGTTTATGCTCAGAATATCAACAACTTACTCGAAGAGGTGAAAGGTACTCTATTTAAGATTTATCAAGAGATACAGCTTAAAGATAATTATGTAACAGCTGAGAAAGTTCGTAATACGTTTATGGGTAACACTCAAAACTGTGCAACTCTTCTGGAGCTATTTAAGAAACATAACGATGATGTTTCCCAGCTTATTGGCATCTCAAAAAGCAAAGCCACCTATCAAAAATATCAAGTTACTAAGCGACATATTTCGGAATTTATGCGCATTAAGTACAATATATCAGACATTTATGTAAAAGAAATCTCCCCTATGTTCATAAAGGACTTTGAGATTTATTTGATGACAATAGGTAATTGCAGTGCAAATACAACGGCAAAATTCTTGCAATTTTTCAAACGCATCATCATTATTGCAAAGGATAATGGAATGTTACAAGCTGATCCATTTATTAACTTCAAGATACGAATAGCAAAGG
>JBCQUZ010000175.1:0-3097 GCA_047173645.1 Rikenellaceae bacterium | reverse complement strand
TCCCACGCGCGTTTTTTGCTTATGAAGTTTGTGTAGCTTAGTGCCTCGGTTATCTCCTCCGCATTGAGGAGTAGCCCGCTGGGTGCAATGGAGCTGCCATCGCCATATAAAATTTGAAAATGTGCCATATTTGTAAAGTAATTTGTAAAGTTGTAAAGTAAGTTGTAAAGACTATTGCCACGCAAAAGTATGAATAACAGCTATTTAGGTGTCGGTTGTTAAGGTTGTAAAGATTTTCAAAAGTCTTTTATATATATAAATAATAAATATAAAATAAATAAGAGATAGCGATATATAAATATTATTATATCTAATTATTATATCTAATTTTTATAAATAAGTCTACAACCTTTACAATTCATTGTGTAAATGCTTAAATCTCAATGCTTTGCGAGGTTGTAGATTCTCTGAACCTCTTTACAACACTCTTTACAACCTTACAATCTAATCTCGTAGACGTAATTTACTCCTGCGAGGGTCTCCTTTACCCAATTTTCCCCACCCATGTGGAACTCGAAAACCTCCGCACTTTTCACACCTTTTCGGACTCCTGCCCGCCTCAAGACTGCGCTCGTGTTGCGGAGGTTGTAGTCCATTCCCAAATGGAGCGTAAAGGCTTTAACGCTGGTAGGTCGCACCGCCATATTGTCGCTGTCTGGAAAGTCTGTTTTAATGCAAACTCTCATCGCCTCGATCACAACCTCTGCAACTGGTCGCGCTGCCTCCTTTGCTGCGGCTGTCGCGGCTGTCTCGATAATCGACTGCGCGAACCATAAACGGCTCTCGTTCGTCGTCGTCAGCTCTCGTTCAGTGGTCAGCCATCGGAGGAAGTAACCCATTTCAGCCTTGATGCTACGCATCAGGTTCGGGTCGTACTCCTCAACCTTTGCCACCCTTAGAACCATATAGCGTTGGTCTGTGTCCTGCAAATATATCGGGCTATCCTCATTATTGTTTGCAATTAGGATCTTACCAAAAAAGGGTGTTGTTGTTGGATCTACTCCCTTTGGTTCATATTTTATCTGCGTGGTTGTGGTCAGGTACTTAATGCGATCATTTTGCGCCCGCCTATCGGTCGAACTCTCTTCGAGGCAAATCATCTGTGAGTGTGCCCAACCTGCGGTGAAATTGCCGCTAATATCATCGACTGAACCAATAAACGTATTACCTCCAAACATCAGCTCCACGATCTGAAAAAAGGTGCTTTTGCCTGTGCCCTGTGCCTTTGAGGTCAGCACGACGACTGGTAACTTCTGCGAGGGGTTGCAGTACGCAATTTGTAGATAATCGAGCAGAATATCGGGGCTACTGGATAGCTTCGCAATATGCTGGATCACTTTAATAATCGTATTGCAGTGGTCAGTCTGCACCTCATACTGGGGTGTAGGCTTCTGAAGATTCCAACAATCGCCGACGTGCTGGTGGTATTCGATATTGTTAGGGCTGTGGATAAATCCCCCGTCGAGCTTTAGGGTTTTAGCCTCCCAATCTTTGCCCAAAGTCCGCTGAACCTCCCTCTGTTGCCATCGCTGGGGCTTACCGCCCACAATGCGAAAATAAACGCCTCCAATACGTGCAAACTCATAACCCTCGGCTTGCATCTGTTCCGCTATCTCAGTCGCTTTGTTCGCCTCCTTATCCTCAACCTCCTTATAGGCTCGGGTAAACATCGAGGTAAATTCTCGCTCGCACGATGCCCGCGGTGCAAACGGATCTCGCGCCCACTCCATCGCCTCGTCTTGGTCGATACCTGCCCCTGCTACCTTTTCGCACCACTTACGCAAACAACTATTCCAGCTCCCATCTTCGGGTGTGAGTCCGTGGTAAAACTCGCACTCCACTAAAAAACCCTTCATTTTCGCCTCGCTGTTACGGGGTCGCCCTCGCTTGGGTCTCGGTGGTTCGGTGGTTCGGGTTCTTGGGGGTGTCGGGGTCTCTTGCCCTCCGTGTGTCGCCTCCAGCCACTCAACCATTGCGAGGTCAATCACTGCACCCTGCTCGTAAATCACTGCGGGTTTATCGCTTATATACAAGACTCGCACATCATTCGTTGCGTTGAGGTCTACCGCCTCGCCCAAATTCACCTGCGCGTACTTTATAGCGGTTTTTAGTGCCCTGCTATACTCCAACCCCTTGGGGTCGTACATATAAGCGATATGGTAGCCTTTTGATAGGCTGGGTTTGCAGAATACCGCACCGCTCGCCATCGCTTTAGCCTCGAAGTTGTCAGGATCTTTTAGGTCGTCGAAGTCCAGCGGCAATAACCCCGTGGGATCTACCTTAGCCCCCGCCTCCCTTGTTCCTCTGTGTGCATAAGTTGCCCCATATAAGCTACTCTTTTTATCCATATCTGCCCTTGCTGTCCTGCACTTGCTACGCACATCATCACGCGAACAGAAGTCAGCAGATATAAGGTGCAATATACTACGAGTGCCGCCCCTGCCCTCGGTGTCGTGTATGTCATTGAATAGTCGCACTTCTTGCGCCAATATCGGGGCTGTGAGTTGCATAGTTGGGTTAAATTCAGTACCTTTGTTGCTGTGGATCTTTGGGGTCGCTGCTGTCGGGGTAGCGGCTCTTTTTTCGTTTCCCATACTATTTACCCCCTCTCTTTTTTAAGCAGAACCCTTGCGCCTGTGTCTCGATCTCCTCGCTGGTACTCACCCGATTCTGCTTTATCCACGCGTCGAGTTCCGCACGATCGAAGTAGCATAGTTTCCCCGTCGGTTTGTAGTGCGGGATCTGCTTGTTTGCAGTTAGCTTGTACAGCCAACTTTTTGATAACCCCGTGTAGCGGCTCGCCTCGTCAAATGTTAGCACCTCTTTTTGTGCAAGTCCCAACATCGCTACACTTTGCTCTATGTCGGCTACTCTTTGCTCTATTGTTCCCATCTTGATATACAATTCTGACAGCGATATAACATAACACTCTGTAAATCAATTCAAAAATCAAGGGAATTTTGCCTTATCCTACATGGGAGGCTACATTGAGTCTATTTTTGTGAGTTGTTGCTTTTGATTAAAGTGGATATTTTTCTGTTTATTTTTGTGGCTATGTAGCCTGTTTTTTCATTTTTCACATAGATATACTTTTGGC
>JBCQUZ010000042.1:0-20211 GCA_047173645.1 Rikenellaceae bacterium | reverse complement strand
AATGGATTGAAAACAAGCTAAATAATCGCCCTCGTAAAAGGCTCGGCTACCTCACACCAAATGAAAAATTTAAACAAATATTAACTATGAATTCAGTTGCATTTGCAGGTTGAATTCAGCGAGCGTAAAGTGATAAGGAGTAATATTTAAGCGTAGTTATTATGAAGATAGATTTAGGATGTTTTGAACAGCAGATAAACCCAACGATACTAAAGCGTGGTTTATCATATTTTAAAAAGGGAGCAGTTGAAATTATCTCGCATACTGCAACGGAACTTACAGCCGAAGTTATTGGCACGGAGGATTACATAGTAACTCTACACCTAAATGGAGAAACTATCGAGGAGGCGATATGCACCTGCCCATATGACCAAGGAGCGGTGTGTAAACACATTGCTGCAACTTGTTTTGCGCTTACCTCAGATGCAACTGGCATTGAGGCAAATAAGACAACCTCCAAACCTCGCAAAACCAAGGTTCAGAAGGAGAGTGAAATGATAGCTGAGATTCTCAAAAATGCCTCTCGTGAGTCGTTGGCGCAGTTTATAGAGGCTATATGCAAAGAGAATCGAGAGGTGCGAGGACTCTTTATCGCTACGATGAGCCCTAAAGATGAGGCACAATCTAAGAGCGACTATAAATCATCTCTATCGGCTTTTGCGCAGAGTCTCAAAAGGCGAGGATTTATCGATTATAGCGGTGGTCGCAAGTTGGGTAATGCCTTTTATGAGGTGTGTGATTTGGCTCGACAAAGGTTTGATATGGGGGACTATATATCAGCAGCAAATGCAGCTACGGCAGTCATTGAGCAAGCCAATGCCGCGCTACAATACACCGACGATAGTAGTGGGTGCATAGGCGATCCTATATCTGTGGCGGTAGACCTGTTGCACCAAATCACAGCGGAGAAGTTGGCCGAAAAGAGCCGATTACATCTATTCAAATATTGCGTGAAAATCTACAAGAAAGAGACCTTCAAGGGGTGGGGTTGGCACGATGATATGCTCGATATAGCGGTAGAGTTAGTAGCTCAGCCTAAAGAGATTACAGAGGTTAGAGAGATAATTGAGCAAAAGATATTAGCAGATAAAGATAGTTGGCATAGAGATCAGAGTCAATCTATGATGGCTCGATTTATCAATAAAACCGAGGGTGAAGAGGCTGCGAAGAGATACAAGTCTCAACATCTCGAGGTGGTAGAATTTAGAATTGAGGCTATTGAGGAGCTTATCGAGGCTAATGATTACACTGCGGCTCGCAAATTAGTCGATTCCGCATTGAAGAAAAAACTTAATAGAGAGCACGTTTGGCTTAAATATCAATTCCAATTAGAGTGTCTAACTGGCACAACCGAGAGTGCGATTGCGCTCACTCGCTCAATATTCATCTCTGCACGTAACGACTACGAGCCATATTTCCGTAAGCTCAAAGAGTTGGTGGCGGATGATGAGTGGGTTGTGTTTCGCACCGCCCTATATCGTGAGATTGACAATGGTATATACTTCGATGATAAAAGTCGCAACATAACTATCTGGGACAAGGATTGGGAGACATACCTAAAACTTGTCGAGCGTAGTAATCACTACGGCACACTATCCGACGCTGAGTCGGTGTTGCCTGCATCGTATCGCCCTCAAATTGTGGAGCAATACACAAGGGTAATAACGGCAAATATGAGTCGTGGTACACACTTTCTAAATCGAAAAGAGTACCAAAAGGCGACGCAGGCGATACGTAGAATGAAAAAACTTGGCGGTATTGAGGCTGCAAACGCTCTTATCGAGGAGTTGCGGGCTAAATACCCTCAGCGTAAAGCACTTTTGGAGGAGTTGAATTTAGTATAAAAAATAACAATATGAAAGAGTTCGCGTTACAGTTAAATATCTCCCTTGAGGGGAGTGAACCTCTAATCTGGAGACGAGTAGTGGTTAATGCAAATATTGGATTAGAAGATTTTCACTATATTATTCAAACGGTGATGCCGTGGGATGATAGCCATATGCACAAGTTTTATAATAAGGCTCAAACCTATATGATGCCTTATGAGGAGAGTTCATTTCCTGAGGAGCAGAGGCAAATAGAGGCGTATGAGAGAGCAGTCTTGGGTGATATATTAAAGAGAAAACGGCAGCGCCTCAAATATGAGTATGATTTTGGTGATTGCTGGGTGCATAATATTGTGGTAGAATCAACTACTCTTCCACCAATAGAGGATGAGCGCGATGCAATATTTATCGATGGCGAGAATGCTGCGCCACCAGAGGATTGCGGTGGTATATGGGGCTACGAACGTCTCATTGAGATTTTGTCTGATCCGACTCATTCCGAATATGAAGAGATGGCGGAGTGGCTCTGTCTCGAAGATGGAGAGAGCTTTGACCCAACAGATATGGGCTTCACAGCTGAAGAGTTTAATGAGAGACTCAATGATAGTGATACATTAGACGACGAGGTTCTAATTACACTGCAAGACCTGCTCGAAGATGACGATATATTCGATTTTATTGACGAGGAGATGTTAGAGCGAGTGAAACAAGAGGAGAAGAGACGCAACTAAAATTGACTAAAAGATGAAGATACCACAAAACACAATTAAGCGCATTGCAGAGGATTTGGATTGCGGAATGAACTGCATCATTAACCTCGACACAGGTGAATATGAGACTCTGTTAGGAGACTCTTACGACTCTTTTTGGGACGATGACGACCCATTGCGAGAAGAGATAATAGAGAAAACCGATAGTTGGGAAAACTCAACAACGATTGAGCCTCCACACTCAGGTTTGTCGTTTAGATTTATGGAGCAGTTTACCGAAGAGGTTGCCCCCGAAGGATCAGCCCTGCAAGAGAGTCTATACAGGACTCTCTCGAAGGGCAAGCCCTTTAGAAATTTCAAGGCTATCATTGATTGTAGCGACTACCGCCAAGCGTGGTTTGAGTTCAAAGCGGAGCGAATGATTGAGTATGTAAATAGCGAGTTACCTATCAACTGTAAATAAATTTGTCATATATGTCTAAAGCGACACTACTACACAGAATAAGATAGATTAAGATGCAATATATAGGGTTAATTTCTTGGAAATTCACCAATTTTGCTTACCTTTGTTCTCGTGAGCAAGGAATAAATGCAATCTAATCCTGCAATGTAAACAGCAGTAATACGCAGAATTAACCACGTTGCAAATCCGTTACCTACTTAAGGCAAATTCATTCGCAATGCGCTGTGAATAAACAGATTTAGGACAACTATTAAAGTTGCTACAAAGTCATTCAATACCTAAAGAGCGGAGAGATAGAGGTTTACGACCTGAAGCAAGACCCTAAAGAGTCGCACAATATAGTAAACGAACAACCAGAAATAGCAAAGAAACTCATCAAGGAGCTATACGATTGGCGAGAGAGCAATAGTGTACCATTGCCTCCGAACTCAAAGATATAAACTCTAGTGGCTACTTTTATAATCAGATAAATCCAAATACCTATAAATGAAATAACGACCAACATTTTTTTAGAGTGTTGGTCGTTTGGGTTGATGTTCTGGGTTGTGGGGTGGATAGGTTATAGAGAATTGTTTTTTCGCCTGTGAACTTGCCGTTATCGGCAAAAATATCTATATTTGTAGCGGTTTAGCGATGAAGTTATTGCCGATAAAATGGAGATTATGAAGTATATTTCAGTTAGTGAGTTTGCAAGCAGATGGAGTATTTCGGAGCGCACGGTGAGAAATCAGTGCGCCACAGGTCGTATTGAGGGGGCGTTCCTCACTGGTAAGACGTGGAATATCCCCTCCATTGCTGAGCCCCCAAAGCGAGGTGTAAAGGTGAAAATATCACCACTCCTTGCCGCACTTCGTGAGCAAAAGGCGATGAAGTTGAGAGGGAGTATCTACCACCGAACACAGATCGACTTGACATATAACTCAAATCACATCGAGGGTAGCCGCCTAAGCAAGGAGCAGACCCGATATATCTTCGAGACCAACACGATTGGGATAACCGATGCTGCGGTGAAGGTCGATGACATTATCGAGACAACAAACCACTTCCGAGCGATAGACTACTGCATCGACAATGCCGATGTGAAGTTGTCGGAGAGTATGATTTTGGAGCTGCATAAGGTATTAAAATCTGGCACATCCGATGCCGCCAAAGAGTGGTTCGTAGTGGGTGGATACAAGCGTCTGCCAAACGAGGTAGGAGGTGTTGAGACAACCCTCCCCGAAGATGTAGCAACCGAGATGCAATCGCTACTCAAAGATTATAACTCAATCAAGAATAGGAGTTTAGATGACATTATCGACTTCCACCACAAGTTCGAAACGATCCACCCATTCCAAGATGGTAATGGTCGTGTAGGTAGGCTGATAATGTTCAAAGAGTGTTTAGCAAATGGTATTGTGCCGTTTATTATTGACGAAAATTTGAAGATGTTCTACTATCGAGGTCTCCAAAATTGGGGGTCGGTTCGTGAATATCTACGAGATACCTGCCTCACTGCGCAGGATAATTATAAGGCTCTCTTGACATACTTCAAGATTAGGCATTAGGGTGTGTTTGCACCTCCTGCGAGAAGATAAATTGGCTTTTACAAAATTTCATTTGGAGTATGACATAATATTTCATATCTTTATGACATATTTGTTTTATAAATAAACACCATAAGCCGTGAATAGAATAAAGGAAGTACTTGAAGAGAAGGGAATAAAGCAGACGTGGCTTGCTGAAAAACTTGGCAAAAGTTTCAGCATAGTAAATGCCTATGCTTGTAATCGTCGCCAACCAACTCTCGAAATACTTTTCGAGATAGCAAAAATTTTGGGCGTAGATCCTAAGAAGTTAATTGATAGTAGTAAAGATAAAAAATAGATATGGCAAAGATAAATAGCGCAGATATAGGTTTCGAGAAGGAGATCTGGCGTGCGGCGGACAAAATGCGTGGTAACATCGACGCATCGGAGTATAAATCGGTGGTCTTGGGACTCATTTTCCTCAAATATATCTCGGATAAGTTCGAGGCTCGCTACCGTAAACTTGTCGCCGAGGGCGAGGGTTTCGAGGAGGATAAGGATGAATACACAGCAGAAAATATCTTCTTCGTCCCCGAGAGTGCACGTTGGGCAGTAATCGCTAATGCGGCACATACCCCCGATATTGGCACTACTATCGACAATGCAATGCGTGAAATCGAAAAGGAGAATAAGCGACTAAAAGATATTTTGCCTAAGAACTTCGCACGCCCCGAACTCGACAAACGCCGACTAGGCGAGGTGGTCGACCTATTCACCAATATCGAGATGCACAAGCACGGAGATACCAAAGACATCTTGGGTCGTGCCTACGAATATTGCCTAAGTAAATTTGCCGAGACCGAAGGAAAACTCGCAGGTGAGTTCTACACCCCAGCCTGCATCGTGCGTACCCTTGTCGAGGTGCTGCAACCCTACGAGGGTCGTGTTTATGACCCCTGCTGCGGTAGTGGCGGAATGTTCGTTCAGTCGGCGAAATTCATTGAGGAACACGCACATAGCATCCGCAATATATCGGTCTATGGTCAAGACTCCAACCCCACGACGTGGAAGATGGCGCAGATGAACTTGGCAATTCGTGGCATCGAGGCGAACCTTGGACAATACAATGCCGATACATTCTTTGGTGACTGCCACCCGACCCTAAAGGCTGATTTTGTGATGGCGAACCCTCCCTTTAACCTTAGCGATTGGGGAGCAGATAAGTTGGCGGACGATGTGCGTTGGAGGTATGGCACGCCACCCAATGGCAATGCTAACTACGCTTGGATTCAACATATTATCCACCACCTTGCGCCGAGTGGCAGGGCAGGTGTTGTTCTCGCCAATGGTTCTCTGTCGAGCCAATCGGGCGGTGAGGGAGCTATTCGCAAGGCACTTATCGAGGCGGATTTGGTCGATTGCATTGTGGCGATGCCGTCGCAGTTGTTCTTCACCACGCAGATACCTGTCTCGATATGGTTCTTCAACAAGGCGAAAAAGCAGAGGGGCAAGACGCTATTCATCGATGCTCGCAACTTAGGCACAATGGTAACTCGCAAACTCCGTGAACTCTCAACCGAAGATATACACTCCATAGCCGACACCTTCGCCACTTATGACCGTGGCGAGGATGTCACACGCAAGGGATTTTCTATTGTCTCTACCCTCAGCGACATCGCCTCGCAAGATTACATCCTCACCCCTGGCAGATACGTCGGCATCGAGGAAAAAGAGGAGGACGCAGAGCCATTCGAAGAGAAGATGGCACGGCTAACTGGCGAACTATCAGAGCTTTTCGAGAGGTCGCACGAGGCTGAGGGGGAGATAAAAAAGCAGTTAGGTAGTATTGGATTTAAAATATAAGCGAGGGGCTTGATAGCCCCTCGTTACTTAGATTAAACTATCCTTTTGGAGGATAGGGATCGTTGCCATAACTGTTTTTATCTCTGATTTTGCCATTAACACCGTGGATAACAACCTCAGATTTTTGATTCTTAGCAATCTTAATAGCTACACCTTCTGCTTGCTTTTGAGTCGGTTTAATAACTGTAGCTTTAGAGTTGCCAGCCCCTTTTACAGCCCAGCCATTAGCTGATTTTACTACGTGTTGATTCTTGCCCATAGCTTATGATGTGTGACAAGATTTGCAACAAAAAAAGCATCCATTTATTCTACTTTTGTAAGGATGTTTTTCTTTAGCTTTTGCTACCGCATCCTTGCAATTATTAAAATAGCCCAAATAATCTTTTAGGATTAGGCGCATAGAGCGCACTATATTTTAAGGCTTATAGCTTGGTAATGTGACACATGAATATTTGAACTTATAGACAAACCGCATTAAGCCCAGTACTTTGCATCGTAAATAATGGCAAAATCAAGAATAGAGGGTGTTGTAACGAGTGCGCTCTATGCGCCTAATCCTATAATCTTTATTTGTCATATACTTAAGAAACGTGCAGTCTCCTGCGTGAACCTCATAGTCTCCATTAGACTGTTGATTCAAATTTAGATAATAATGTTTATACATAACTTTATATAAATTAAAAAATTATGCAGCTCTTTTTTTGGTAGGTTGTATAATTTTTCTACCTTTGCAAACACAAGATATACGTTAAACAGATGAGTAGTCTGTTTTTGATACATTGGGGAATGGATCTAATTTGTATTTCTTATGAAGAGTGTTGAGCTGCAACTTGACACTCTTTTTATGTACCTATCATTTGTTTCCTACTTTCTCGGCGTTATCTTTTTTAAAAGTTTATAAATATCTATCTCCTCATTCTTCTCTCGAACCATATCAAATGAGATGTTATTGTTTTTGTAGTCGAAACCCAACCTATCAAATAACGGCTTAGTTCCAACGGAAAAATACACTCCAGCTTTCATTACCTTAAACGCATCCTCGTTCTCTATTGTAGTATTGATAAGATACAATAGATTTTCGTCTTCGTCATCCTGCGCAAATGCTATAGCAGATGCTGAGTTTAAGTTCAACTCCTTCGCTGTTGCTTCAGTGAAACCCAAACGTCCAGAGGCGTGGATTGTCGCTTTTAGCTTTACGGAATACTCTTTTACGCTTAAAATTTTCAGTGCCATATAACAGTAAGATTTCGTTTATGCAAAGGTGAGATGAAAAAAGTTAATTTCCAAATTATTTGAGAAAAAATTCGTCCACTTATAGAATATTTCTCATTTCTTGCCACATTCATTGTTGTTTCTTTGCCATACTATGTTTGCTCGATGTGTTATTTTGGTAAAAATATTGCCTACATTGAAAGTTCCGCCACGCCTATTTCTTGATTTATTGTTTGTATTTGTGTACTTGTTTGTGTACTTGTTTGTGTATTTCTTTGTGGTATTACAATTTGTAATAATGTCATTGTTACTTGTAATTAACGTTATAATGTTTGTATTGCTAAAAAAAATATGTACCTTTACTCTGTAATAAATTTATAAATAATGAGTGACTGGCAAAAGGTTAGATTAGGAGATATATGCACCCTATATTATGGTAAGGCATTAACTGCTACAAAACGTGTAGCAGGAGATACTCCTGTATATAGTTCGGCTGGAATTACAGGTTGGCATAAAAAATCATTAATAGATAGTAGGGCAATTATTATAGGACGTAAGGGCACCGTTGGTAGTGTCTATTTATGTGAGACTCCTTTTTGGTGTATCGATACTGCCTATTTTGTATTACCTAATGATGATGTATATAACTTCAAATATCTGTATTATAGATTATCTTCTTTAGGATTAAACAAGCTAAATGAGGATAGTGCAGTGCCGGGACTAAATCGAGATACTGCATATAGTCAAGAATTCAACCTACCCCCATTAGAGGAGCAGCGGAGGATAGCGGATGTGTTGAGTAGTTTGGATGATAAGATAGAGCTGAACAATAGGATAAACAAGAATTTGGAGAGTCAAGCGAGCGCACTATTCAAGAGGTGGTTTGTCGACTTCGAGTATGTACCTTTGTCTTCAATAATAGACGTTAGGGATGGTACGCACGACTCTCCAAAGAGAGTTGATCAAGGAAAGTATTTGATTACATCAAAACATCTTTTGCCTAATGGAGCTATAGATTACTCATCTGCATATCAGATTTCAAATGATGATTTCGAGCAAATTAACAGAAGAAGTAAGGTCTGCAAGTTTGATATTCTATTTTCGATGATTGGAACTATTGGGAATATGTTAATTGTAAATAATGATGATATTGACTTTGCGATTAAAAATGTAGCGTTGATCAGAACCTCAAACAAAGTAGAGTACACATATTTTTTATACTTATATTTGAACAGCGATTGGTGTAACGAGTATATACAGTCAAGATTGGCTGGGTCAACACAGCAATATGTAACACTAGGAACATTGAGAGAGATGCCGATTCCAAGTATTGCAGAAGAACGGTTAAATGAATTTAACAAGATTATATTCCCTATATTTGATGCAATGAATAATAATAGAGGACAGAATCAACATCTGATAGAATTACGCGACTCACTTCTTCCAAAACTAATGAATAATGAAATATAAAGAGAAACAGTATTTGTGCGGAAGAACAAAACAAATAATCATATCTATTGATTGGGGATTATCTCGTGGTGACATAGGAAGTTTGAATTACGTAGTAGATAGTGTTGACTTTTTTTATCGCAAATCAATAGAATCTTCTATATATGACGATCTTAGCTTGAAAGGTGAATTAAGTGATTTTAAAGTTGACGATGTAGAATTTATGAAAAGTAGATTGTGGCTAAAGAAAACTTTGTTGCAATCACTTCAATTGAGAATTGAAAAAGATATTACAGATCATAAAGAATTGATTAATAACATTGTGACTATTTTGTCGCTAACATTGGCTATTTTATCAATTGCGATTGGAATCATATCTATTTTGTTGTAATTTATTAAAATTTGGAATTATGAATAAAACCGTAGGCGTAGTAAACTTATCAGCATCCATTTGCTCTCTGATAGCATTCATTGTGTTGGTATTCGAGAAGGCAAATATATTTTCATTCTCTTTTGCGAAGTTGATACAATATACAATCTTTACTGTATATATCCTTATGATTGGATCTTTAATGATTTATGGCTTTTTGGAGTTTAGCAAGATGATCAAAGAGTATGTTTCTAATATACTTTTAATAGTTGCCTCTTTTTCATTTGTGTTGATTTTAATTATTTTATTCGCAATATTCTTTGTAATGCTTGGCAATGTTTTTATATTGGGTTTTACCGTGTAATGCTATGTAATTATGATAACAAGACTAAAAACATTTTTAAGCAGTTGGTACTTCTTTGCAACATTTTTTGTATTGGTAGCTATGGCATTAGCTTTTTGGGCAAATAGTTGTGGGCTTATACCAGATGATAATTTCTTTGTTGTTTATCTTACCATAATAACAATATATATATCTGCGATTGGCGTGATAAATTCTCATCTGCAAGGTTTAACGCAGATTGCAATGCAGCGGAATGCGCAACGAATAAACTTATTTGATAGATATGCTGCAATACACGAGGCACTAATATCTGATATTTGTGATTTTAGGCTGTATGAATATATGGTTCTCTTTGATATTCAGACTTATGACATAGAGAATGATTTAGGTGGTAAGTTGCATAATGTATTACCTCATTCTAAACTTCTGTTGAGTGAAGATGAGTGCAAAACATTATATCTAATAGATGCGCATATTAACGAGATTAGATTGCTATTGCGAGTCGTAGTCGAAAAATTAAAAGCGGTGCCTCAGTCTGAATATGAAAAAATATCTGTAATGAAAGGTACTCGTATAGATTTGGCATCTGTCGTAAAGGCAGGAGAAACAGACTATTCAGATAAATTTTATGGTGCCTTGCGTAATTACGAATTGTTAAATGAAGATGGCATTAATCAGATAATAAAATCAAAAAATGCAATTAATAAAATATACAGTGAAACAAATATAGAGCAAGTGATAGAAGATTACTGCAACATTAATAATATACTAAAACACTAACCACAATGTCAATAAAATTCACCGAAGCCGAGTACGAAAAGGTGATTATTGAACTCTTCCGCGAAGAGCTGAAGTATGACTATGCGTATGGTCCCGATGTGGTGCGTGATTATTCGGAGCCGCTACATATGGAGCTCGTGCGCTCGTCGCTTAGTGACATAAACCAAGGGGTGCATCCAAAGGCTGTCGAGGAGGCTATCGCCAAGATTCGCACCATAGAGGCTGGGGAGCTTACTCGTCGTAACGCTCAGTTTAGCGATATGTTGCAGAGTGGTGTTGCGGTGAATTATTTCGATGGCAAGGAGTCGCTATCTACCGTTGTTCGGCTTGTGGATTATGACCTGCCATTGCACAACAACTTCACGATCGCCAACCAATGGACAATCGACGAGCACTCGGTGAAACGACCCGATGTGGTGGTATTCATCAATGGTCTGCCAGTGGTGGTGATGGAGCTTAAATCGCCATCGCGCGAGAATGCGACGACATCGGATGCCTACCGCCAACTGCGCAACTATATGCACGAGATACCATCGCTATTTGTCTACAACGCCTTCTGTGTGATGAGCGACCTTTCGGCATCAAAGGCTGGAACGATCACCGCTTCCGAGGGTCGATTTATGGAGTGGAAAACCGTAGATGGCACAAGTGAGGACAGTAGGCTCGTTAACTACGATGTGCTCTTCAAGGGGATGTTCGACAAGGTGCGACTCATCGAGATACTTCGCAACTTCGTCTGCTATTCGGACGAGGCGAAGATACTTGCTGCTTACCACCAATTCTACGCTGTGCGCAAGGCTGTTAGCTCGACGATTGAGGCAACTCAGCAAGATGGTAAGGGTGGAGTATTTTGGCATACGCAAGGTAGCGGAAAGTCACTCTCGATGGTGTTCTATGCCAAGATGTTGCAACAAAGTATCTCCTCGCCTACGATAGTGGTTCTGACCGACCGCAAGGATTTAGATAATCAGCTATACAAGCAGTTCGCACGTTGCAAGGAGTTTTTGCGCCAAGAGCCTGTGCAGGCGGAGAGTTGCGAGCACTTAATAGAGTTGCTTGACCAACGTAAGGCGAACGGTATAATCTTCTCGACGATGCAGAAGTTCACCGAGAGTGACAAGCCTTTGTCGGAGCGTCGTAATATAATAGTTGTGGCTGACGAGGTACACCGTAGCCAATATGGACTCACCGAGAAGGTCGATAAGGAGGGTCGTGTGAAGATTGGAGCGGCTCGAATGGTGCGCAATGCCTTGCCAAATGCTACGTTTATAGGTTTTACGGGAACTCCGATTTCAAGTAAAGACCGCTCGACACGTGAGGTGTTTGGTGACTATATAGATGTTTACGATATGACCCAAGCGGTGGAGGATGGAGCGACTCGCCCAGTATTTTATGAGAGCCGTGTAGTGAATCTTAAGCTCGACGAAAAGACACTACGACTCATAGATGACCAGTACGATGCAATGGCTGAGGTTGCCGATGATGATGCTATCGAGAAGAGTAAGCGTGAGATGGGGCGAATGGACTCTATACTTGGTGCTCCTGAGACAGTCAATTCACTTTGCGATGATATAATTTCGCACTATGAGGGGTATCGCCAATATGAGCAGACTGGCAAGGCGATGATTGTTGCCTACTCTCGCCCAATTGCGATGAGCATATATAACAGAATTTTAGAGATGCGTCCTGCGTGGGGCGAGAAGGTTGCTGTGGTGATGACATCAGGCAACAACGACCCCGAGGAGTGGCACAAGATAATAGGTAACGAGAGCCACAAAAAGGATTTGGAGCGTAGGTTTAAAGATGATAACTCACCGCTCAAAATCGCTATCGTAGTGGATATGTGGCTCACTGGATTTGATGTACCATCGCTATCGACAATGTATGTCTACAAGCCTATGTCGGGACACAATTTGATGCAGGCTATAGCTCGTGTGAATCGAGTGTTTGAGGATAAAGTTGGTGGTCTTGTGGTTGATTATGTCGGTATTGCATCGGCACTTCGCAAGGCGATGAATGATTACACGGTGCGAGATCGTAAGAATTATGGCGATACTGATGTTTCGAAGACTGCATACCCTGAGTTTCAGAAGAAGTTGGAGGTGTGCCGTGATTTGATGCACGGGTTCGACTTTTCGGGCTTCTTCAGTGATAAGGTGGCTCTGCGTGCCGAGGCGATTGGGGGAGGTGCTAACTTCTTATCTGCTGCCGAGAGGTCGGAGACTCGAACTCTGTTTGTCAAGGAGTCGCTATTGCTTCGTCAGGCGCAGTCGTTGTGTAGTAGCTTATTGAAGTTTGAGGAGCGTATGGGTGCGGCATACTTCGAGGTTGTGCGCTCAATCCTTACCAAGGTAGATGGATCGGGTAAACTTTCATTCAAGGAGATAAACGAGCGCATAAATGAGTTGTTAAAGCAGAGCATCAAGAGTGAGGGTGTGATAAATCTCTTTGCCGATGTCAAGGAGGAGTTCTCGCTCTTTGACCCTAAGTTCTTGGAGGAGATTTCGCAGATGAAGGAGCGCAACCTTGCTGTTGAGTTGCTGCGCAAATTGATAGCTGAGCAGGTGCGACTATATCAGCGCACAAATACTGTAAGAGCTGATAAATTCTCAGAGCTACTATCCAATGCAATGAGCAACTACCTAAAGGGATTGTTAACCAACGAGGAGGTGATCGAGGAGCTGATGAATGCCGCACGTGAGATAATGTCGGGAGAGCAAGATGCAAAAGCGATGAACCTCTCGGAGGAGGAGTTAGCGTTTTACGATGCCCTAACCAAGCCATCGGCAGTAAGTGACTTCTACAACAACGATGAGTTAATAGCCATCACACGTGAGCTAACCGAGTCCTTACGTACTAACAAAACGATAGATTGGAATGCAAAAGAGAGTGCCCGAGCAGGAATGCGACGCATAATCAAACGACTGCTCAAGAAGTATAAATACCCACCAGAGGGACAAGAGGATGCATTGGAGATAATAATGAAGCAGTGCAATATGTGGAGCGAGAATAACGGATAAAATGAGTATTGCCCATAACTATATATATCATAGATAAGCCCCTATAAAAGGGCGATGTATCCCCTTTTTTATTGCTCTTATAACATCGACACTATCTGCTGCATCATAAATTTATAGTTGAACATAAAATATTAGACCTGTAGTATAACACATGAAACACAAACCAACGAAAGAAACAATAAAATCAAACTGCAAATACCTAAAAATAGACCTGCCATACCGAGGTGAGGAGGACGAGTTATATACCTATCGCTCGCTCTTTGAGTCTCCTTTAGAGGAGGGCGAGGTGGAGTATTTTCCGTTGGTTGATTTTGAGACGCAGCGGTGGGTGGCGACCATTGATCTGCGAGAGAAGCGTGTTCTTGATTGGAATAGCGATTTTGGTGCAGCTAAGATCGATGCCAAAGTGTGTGATGAGGGTATTTACACGCTGTTGGATAACGAGATGAATGAGATATGCCATATCGCTGGCTATGTGCCAAATGGCGTTGTGCCACCCAAAGATGGTTGGGGCGATTACCTCAGAATGAGTATCGATATGGATGGTTCTGTGGCTGCGATATATGATGAATTTGACTTCACTGAGTTTGCTGAGGAGGGTATATTCCCTGATGATAAGCCAAAGGAGAAAAAGAGCAAGGTGAATCCGAACACAATGTTGATATATACTACTGCCGATGGTAAACACTCGGTGGAGGTGAACCTGCAAGATGAGACCTTGTGGCTATCTCTAGATGAGATTGCGACCCTTTTCGACCGCAATAAATCGACTGTATCACGCCATATCAAGAATATATTTGAGACGAGGGAGTTGGAGTCAAGCGCAACTGTTGCAAATTTTGCAACAGTTCAAAATGAGGGAACACGTAAAGTCGAGAGAAATATAACTTGCTACAACCTCGATATGATTATCTCAATTGGCTACCGTGTAAATTCGCTCCGAGGCACACACTTCAGAATGTGGGCAACAGCAATCCTGCGAGAGTATATTGTCAAGGGTTTTGCGATGGATGACGAGCGATTGAAACGAGCAGGCGGTGGCAACTACTTCGATGAGCTTATCAAGCGTATTAGAGATATTCGCTCATCTGAGAAATTGTTCTATCGCAAGGTTTTGGAGATCTATGCCCTAAGCATCGACTACGATCCTCGAAGCAGCACGACAAAACAATTCTTCGCCTCTGTACAGAACAAAATGCACTATGCCGTTCACGGAAACACTGCCGCAGAGTTGATATATAATCGTGCCGATGGCGACAAAGATTTTATGGGGCTGACATCGTGGAGTGGATTCTTTCCATCTAAGTCTGATGCCGAGATAGCCAAAAACTATCTCGCAAAGGAGGAGTTGGAGATTCTTAATAGCATCGTGAGTATGTACCTCGATTTTGCGGAGTTGCAAGCACGTGGCAAACGTCCGATGTATATGCAAGATTGGCTCAAAAAGTTAGACGACTTTTTGAAAATATCGGATATGGAGCTGCTTACCCACGCTGGCGTAGTCTCTGCCGAAGTTGCAAAGCTAAAGGCTGGCTCTGAGTATGATAAATTCAAGGAGCGCACACAGTATGAGCTAACCCCCGTAGAGCGACACTTTCTTGAATCATTTGAGCAGGAGCAACATAAGTTGAAATTCTAGTCGGTGTTTGTTCTCACCCACACCAACCCATTCACATTTGGTAGCGACCAGCATTTAACAATAAATCCAACCACTCAAGAGCTGCCGTAGGCAGCTTATATACTCTTGAATGGTTGGATTTGTTGTGATACCTTTGCGGTCAAAGGGGGAGGGGGGCATTTTCTAAGCGTTATCCATTGAGCATTAGATATTTGTAGTTTGCACCCTAATAGTTAGTATAAATAAATGTTGCGATGAGTATTACTGTCAACACAATCGCTAACAAGTATAATTGAACCGTTGATAACTTACTATCTATCAGGGCGCATAGCTTTTGTTGCCTATCCAAGCACTCATTAATAAGTGCTTTGTTCTCCTGCTCTTGCTCTTTTTGCTGTTTGTTTTGTGCATATATGGCTTTTAGCCACCCTAACTGACTCTCTGCGTATTCGCCATTTGCATTGTTTAACTTTTGCATCTCCCTCAGTACAGGTGAATTATCGTGCTCGGGAATCCTAATGTTGGTAATCATCATCTGCACCTTTGCGATGTCCGTAGGCGTTGCGGTGGGTTTGTTTGCTAACTCTGCGATTGCAGTTTTTACTGCTGTTAGCTCCTCGATTTGTGTGTCGTGGAGATCTCTCATTAAGCTTTCGTTCATAATACTTTTTGTTTAAAATTTCATTTTCCTTTGAGGCTTCTTTTTCTTCTGCATCAACTTGCGGAGTGCCTCTTCCTCCGAGTCGACGGCTGGGTTGATGTCGCTAAAATCGAGGAGTCCCAGTGCTCCGCTGATTATTGGCTCTTTCTCTTTGTGAGACTGCTCTTGGAGGTGAGGCTGCAATATGTCTGGTTGCTGCTCCCTCTGTTCAGCTCTTAGGTTTTGGCGTAGTGCATTGTTGATTTTCGAGTAGCTGAATTGGCGGTCTATCTTTGAGCCGTTGAAGGTCGTGTTATCAGCTGTAAACCTTACACCCTCGACCTGCGATGTTGAACCTTTGGTCTTGTAGCCCACCTCAATTCCATCGGCGTGTAGTCGAGATTCAAGCTCCGCCCACGACTTTGACAATATTACATTCCTCGCAAGTGAGTCGTAGATTTTGTACTTCGTCGCATCCTTGCCTCTCAGTCGATGTCGCTTCACTTTTTCCTTGCCATCGGCAAAATGTAATCCGTATTTTAGTGTCAACTCCTTGCAAATCTTCTCTGAGCGGAGGCGGTCGTTGGAATCGCTAATCCTATGCCCGTAGTTATCCACTCTGTTAAAAATTATGTGGCAATGTGGGTGCATTTTGTCGTGGTGACGACCGACGATATACTGCGTGTCGAGTATGCCCATCCTCATCATATACTCTCGTGCAATCTTCGCCATCAGAACATCATCCAACTTTTTCCAATCCTGTTGCGAGAAGTCGAGAGAGATATGCCCAACTGGTTTTGAGACCCTGCAATTCATCTCCGATTGCATCTCAAAACTTTGGGCTATCGCCTCCAAATCTCGTACACGGACGCCATTTGAATCTATTAAATTTGCGCTCTTTTTCTCATCCATAACATACTTCACAGCCCCACCGAATGAACCACCTTTTGTGATTTTCGCCATCATTGTCTCAGCTCTGTGATGAGGTTGTCGATGCGCTCCGCCAAACGGATATTCTCTTGGTGAACCATTGCGTAGCCTGCTGCGTTAGCTCGGCGAGCAATCTGATTTAGATTGTTATCCATACCGCAAAGTCTCCTCATAAGCTCCATCGTTTCGGGGGTGATGCGTGGCTCAACCCTGCCGTTGGTGATAGCTTGGCGAGCGTATTCGCTATATGAAATCCCTGCCTCTTTGGCGCACATCTTTAGCATCACAAGCTCTCGAAAATTGAGCCTGATATTGATAGCGTGCGTCCTCTTTTGCGACTCGTCGATTGTGGGTCGCCCACCTCTATTATTCATTTTCATAACTTCGTTTTTTAATCTGACCATCGGGAGCAAGTAGTTGTTGTAAAGCAACAACATAAACTTGCTACCTTAATTTATGTATGACAACTAATGCCTGCGAGAGTCCCCTCTCAGTACGATAAAGTTGAACATTGCACGCAATCTATCACCCACCATTGCTCCATAGAAATCATCACCCGATAGTCGCTCAAGAGTGAAATTTGATGTTGCGTGGGTAATAGCTCCACTCTCGGCTCGTGCGCTCACAAGCTCCGCCATTGGTCGAATGGTGTTGCCAAAATCCATTACCGACTTTGGCTCTCGCCCAAACTCATCTATCATCAGCTCCCTGCGTGAGAGAGGTGCAACTCCACTTGCTTTGACCTCTGCGACAATTTCGGTAGAGCTTTTGAAAGTCACCAGAGGAGCGTGTAGTTCAAACCGATTTATAAGATGATTTTGCAGGTGGGCATAGCTCCGCATTAGTAGAGTCTTGCCGCAACCGTACTTCCCCTGTAGCATCACACCCCGATTTAGGTCGCCTTCAAATTTTGGGTTGTGCGACAGGTATAGATATAGTTGCTCGATAGTCGCCTCATTATTCGAGTCAATTATAAATTTATCCCGACTCCCCATCTGCCGAAGTGTATGTTGTGCCGAAAGTGCAAGCAGCTCTCGAAACTCATCATAAGTGGCGGAGAGTCGGAATCGGCGTAGCGGCATCTGCTGCTTAGTGAGAGTATTTTTCATCTCACCGATGACCTCTGCGATATTAGTCGAAGTCACTCCCCGAGATATTGAATCCCTTTTCTGTTCCATAATAATTATTTGTCTTTGTCTTATTCTTATATATAGGTGTTGGTGTCAATGTAGGTGTCGGCTCTTGATACCTACATTGATACCTAAGTTGATACCTTGTCTTTTGGCGATGACCATTGCCTCCAATCGTAGCTCGGATAAGTTCACGCCTCAGTAGTGTAGACCGTGCAAACTTGAATGTGTTGAGTGCGACACCGACCATTGCCGAGAGTTGCTTGTCGCCTATGACTATCTCCCCCTGCCACCGATTGCGGTTGGCGAGTTTTAGTAGGGTGAAATATAACCTTGTCTCGATGGCTGAAAAACTATCGAAGTCATCAGCGTGCCAAAAGTAATTTATGTAATCTATGTAGCTTGGCATATTCACTACATTTTGCGAGGTCTACCACGACCAATTAACGACATCTCGCGCTCCATCTCTTCTCTAATATTTTGGGGAGTTTTGCGCTTGCCCTGTGCCACCCAATCCAAGAGTTCATCCTCATAGAAGTAGAGTTTGCGCCCCTGCTTATAGTGGGGGAGTGTGCCATTACCGACGAGTCGGTAGATTGTGGACTCCGCCTTTTGGAGAATTGATTTTGCCTCTGGTAGCCCTATGGGGAGTCGCTTTGTTGGTGGCTCTATTGGCTTTTGATTTTCGAGGATAGATTTCAGTTTTGATACCTCCTCGATGAGATACGCTACCGCCTTGGGTAGGGTCTCAAATGTTACTTCATTTGTCATACGAATTCTTTTTAGTGAATGAATCGTTGGCAAATGAAATGGGTGATTTTTCGGAGAGCAAGTTCCCCGAAGAGTCTCTTTGAAGTCTCTTATCAATAGTTGTCATAGAAGATAAAAATGCCACTACAGCAATGTGTAGTGGCGTTTTGTGTAATCATATTTTATCGCTACTCTGTGTCGGGAGACAAGTTGCACCTGAGTTTTATAAGCATTGCATCCTCGTTGCGAAACTTCTTGCGAATGGTATTTATATCTGTTACATTCATTAGAGAAAGGCTAAAAACACTCTTTATAAATTGTGCTGTCGAGAGTTGATTCATCGCTCTAAAATGGTTGTGTATATTCCATCCGAAGTGGTAGAGGTCATTGTTCGATAACTCCTTTACGTGGATGGGGTGGGGGTTGTCAATCGTACCCTCTGCGTATAGCTCGATGTTGTGCATAAGTAGTTTTAGGTTCTCATCAGTGACGTATGGCGCAAACTCTCGTTGCACATAGTCGAGCGCAATTTGTAACTTTTCGCTCTTGAGTTTGTTGGTGGACGCTATGCGCTCTTGGCGGATTTGCTCTATATTCACGAGCGGCTCTGTAACATCAGCTTGAATCGCCACACTCTCTACCTTAGGGCTTTTATCTTTTGGCTTAAATATTATTTCCAATATATCTGTAAATGCAATTTTTATGAGCGTAGCCAAGACCATTACACCAATAAAGTATGCAACAAACAATGTATTATTCGTGAAGTCATCGCCCCCTAATGGCAGTATATGGAGTCGACACATTACAGCAAAGAAGAGTGCAACAAAGGTGCTACAGGCGTAGAAAATTATGTTTGCTTCTAAATCTTTATTCATCTTAATTTATCGTTATTCGATTAGCAGATTCACGCTTTTTAGAGCTGACCAAATCGGCATAAATTTGTGTGGTCGCAACGTTGGAGTGCGTCATCATCTTGCTAACTGTATAAATATCAGAGCCAAAGGCGATTTGGAGTACTGCGAATGAGTGGCGGAAACAATGAAATGAAAATCGCTTGTCAATCCCTGCCGCTACTAACCACTTCTTTAGTGGATATTGCGTATGGTGGCGTTTTAACCCCTTGAATACTAATCCTTCACCTCGCTCTCCACATAGTTCGAGTGCATCAAAATTGATTGGCAAAGTTGCGAGTTTCTTGGTCTTTTGGGTGCGTAGGCGAAGGTTATAACCTCCATCGGGGGCTTTGACTATCTCGCTCCAATCCAACTTTAATATGTCGCTGATTCTAAGACCTGTAAGGCACGAGAAGATTGAGGCTCGTCTTAACACCTCATTTGGGCAAGGTGTTGTTACTAATAGCATCAACTCTTCGTGTGTGAGGTGCTCACGCTCGGTCTCCTCTTTCTTGATGCCATCCAGAAAATCGTTCACATTCTCTTTGATACGCTTATCTCGGTAGGCGATTTTGAGTAGCGCACGAAATGTTGCATAATATCCAGCAGCGTAGTTCTGCGACATAGTTTTGCTACTTTGCTTGAGTTGTGGAGCTTTTAATAAATACTTGCCAAACTTTCGGCAGAGGTCGATTGTAATCTCACC
>JBCQUZ010000174.1:0-3113 GCA_047173645.1 Rikenellaceae bacterium | reverse complement strand
GAATTTCATAATAATATGCTGTTATTCAACACCTTAAAGATACGAAAAATCGTGGAATAATGCAAATTATTGGGCAAAAAAAGACTGTCCTAAACTTTCGTTTTTGGACAGCCTCTTCGTATTCAACATAAGTCGTTCTAAAGTTGTCGGCTTTGCCATATAACAAGCCTCACCAGTAAGAGCATTTGTAGCTACCGACTCAAATGTAGTTTTGTTTGCCGAAAAAGCCTCGAAATCAAATGAATATACCTCCTTCAAGAGCTTAGTATATAGAAACTTATTGTTGATAAATTCGCCCGTTTTCAAGAATGAACGTATGCCGACATATTGGTATTTGTCGAGTATTGTCGTATGGATAGCAAGCGCGCGCCCTCTCTGACCAGCAAGGTAATTCAAGGCGTTAGAGCAACCAGCCGAGACACCAATGACATAAGGGAATTCGATGTTGTTATCAAGAAAATAATCCAACACGCCAGATGTAAATACACCTCGCATACCTCCCCCTTCTAATACTAATGCACGTTTATTCATATGTGTAATTTTCACGTTGGTTCTTTTCACAAAGTTACTAAACTTTCTGACATTTCACCCCTTTCGCCCCATATAGTGCGCACGCTCGGAGGGTGAAAGTTTCTCGATTGCATAGCGGAGCATTGTGCGTGACATTGTCTTGTGGTGGCGGTCGAGGAAGTTGTAAAGGAGGGTGATTTCTCGTTTGCCGACCTCACGTAGCATCCAGCCTACTGCCTTTTGGATTAGGTCGTGGGGGTGGTGTAGGAGAATTTCGGAGATGGTCAAGGTGTCGGTAAAGTCGTTACTACGGATTAGTTGCAGGGTCGAGACTATCGCTATGCGTTGCTCCCATAGGTCTCTGCTTTGGGCTAAAGTGTAGAGTGGCTGACGTGGGCGGGTCAATAGGTGGAATACCTAACTTTACCCGCACAAAAGGTTGGGAAATTTTGTAATTCCGTTAATTTGTCTGTTTTTTATCTGTTTAATTCCATTTTCAAGGCGATATTTTGCCCAAAACTCATCAATCGAGCGACCGTCTAAAGCAGAGTGTCGCCGACTCTTATTGTACCAACACTCAGTCCACGTAAAGACTCGATCTCGTAGCCTCTCGCTAGTCGTCAGGCTAAATCCATAGACAATCTCAGACTTGAGCGTCTTGAAGAAACTCTCCGCTACAGCATTATCCCAACAATTTCCCTTTCTCGACATACTTTGAGTTATGTGATTGGTTTTTAGTAGTTTAACAAAAGCCTTACTCGTATATTGCACACCTCTGTCAGAGTGAAATAACAAACCTTTAGGGTCTGCATCACGTTGCTTTATAGCCATCTTAAGAGCTGCAATAGTCGTATTCTCATCTGTCATATCACTGCTAAAACTCCACCCAATAACCTTGTGATCAAACAGATCTATCACCGTAGTATAATAGTCAAATCCTCCGATACGCCGAATATAGGTTATGTCCGAGACCCACTTCATACCTGGTGCAGAGGCTGTAAAATCACGATTCAACAGATTCTCAGCTATCGGATTATCGTGGTTTGAGTCTGTCGTACGAACTCTATATTTACGCCTTAGGCGGCTATGAAGCCCCATTCTATGCATATATTTAGAAACTGTAGTCCTTGAAAGCGGAGTGCTTCTTGACGATAGTTCGCTACTGATGCGACCTGCCCCATAGGTTTTGTCGGAGTCATCGAAGCACTCTTGGATAACACGCTCGTTATGGGTGCGTTGAGTTAGTCGTTTGCGATGAATACCACGACGAAAATCATAATACGAGCGCACGCTAACCTGCAAGCGAGAAGCCATCTTCACGACACTATATTTATATCTGAATCTCTCCATAAACTGATATTTTACTTGTCGGCTCGGCTGAAGAAGGCTATTGCATTTTTTAATATATCAAGATCTAACTCTCTATCTTTCAACTCCTTTTGAAGGCGTTTGATCTCTCGTTGCTCATCAGTCAGACGCTCAACTCCACGCCCTGGAAATGAGTTCTCGCCATAGGCAGCATAATCTCTTAGCCACTTGCTGAGTTGGCTATCGGATACGCCCAATTCGCCGGCAGCCTGCGAGACGCTGCTACGTTGATAACTTAATTTGACTGCTCGTTCCTTGAACTGCTTGTCGTAGTGCTTTACTCCCATAATTGATAAAGGTAAGGTTTTTTTCCGTCCCAACCTTTTGTGCGGGTAAAGTTAGGTATTCCAAAATCGGAGTGACTACCGGATCGTCATATTGAAAGATAGATATATCGCTATCCTTGGCATTCGTTGATACGAGTATTGGCACAATAGGGAGCGAATGACTCTGCTCGTGAAAATACTTTAGGTCAAGGGCATAATCCCAAACTTGGTTTATGTCTGCCGTTGCGAACTCATTAGCACCTATCTTGAACTCTATAACAAATACTACTCCTTGTGCCACAACAACATCTACGCGCTTACCCAATCGCGGAATAGAGTACTCGAAAAATATATCGCCATCTACGTAAGCTAACTGCTCTTTCAATATATCAATCTGCTCTAACCACGCCTGCTTCTGAGTATGCAGCAAATCCCCACGACCTACGGCTGTAAGTTGCGCCCAAATAGAATCGAACGACTCCGTGGTGAATTCCTTAATGTTATTTCTATAGTAGCTGCGCATAATGTTCTCTAATATTTTTGTAGCATCTCAAATTTCACTAAACCTAGTGTTTCAATAGCACATTTCTCATTTTCTTAACTGCCTTATGTGCAATCCTATCATCGTCTATAAAATTTCGTATGGACATTGTTTGACAACAAATATAACAATTTTTCCCTGCGCCACCAAATGAATACTGATATACATCAATCAACAATGATTACAAACGATAAGAGTCGAAGTAGAGTTCGGAATTTTTCGTAACTTTGCAATAATCAAAAAGGGCAAAAATGAAGAAAATTACTATCGATAAGAGTTGTGAGGCACTATACATATGCGGAGATATTCACGGAGGGTTCGAGCGGCTTATATACACCATCAAGCAGCAGGGAATCGTAAATGCTGCGGTGATCGTGGCTGGCGATTGTGGTTTCGGCTTCGAGAAGGAGGAGCACTACAAGAACCTC
>JBCQUZ010000173.1:0-3120 GCA_047173645.1 Rikenellaceae bacterium | reverse complement strand
AAGGCTGAGATGTTGAACTTCGTAATCAATGGCACATATGCAAAGAGGTAGCGAGATGCAAAACAGAGATGTTTCGGCTCTCGTGGAGTCGTCACGTCTACGTGTCACCGATGAGTGTGAGCGACCGCCCGAAATCATCACTATTGGGGATAGTGTAATCGGCACATTGGGCAACTTCAGTGGCTGCACAGGTAACGAAGAGTAAAAAGACATTCAACGTCTGCGCCATCGTTGCTGCTGCAATGGTGAATGGTGAGGTGCTGCGCTATCGTGTGAATTTGCCCGAAGATAAACGCAAGGTTATCTATATCGACACGGAGCAGAGTCCATTTCACTGCATCAAGGTTATGCAGAGGATTATTGCGCTTGCAGCTCTGCCAAGTGGTACACACCCCGAAAATCTCGATTTCTTGGCTCTACGCAAGTATGCCCCGATGGATCGAATTGATATTATCGAGAGGATGATATATGAGACTGAGGGGTTAGGTTTGGTGATAATTGATGGGGTCAAGGATTTGGCTCTCGACATCAACTCTCCAACGGAGGCGACAAACCTAATCACGAAGTTAATGCAGTGGACAGACGAGAAACAGATCCACATTCACACGGTGTTGCATCAAAATAAGGGCGATGAGCACTCACGAGGTCATATCGGCACGGAGCTGAACAACAAGGCTGAGACGATTCTTCAGGTGGTTAAGGATAGTACTGATAGCGATATTAGTGTTGTGTCGTCGGTGCATATCCGAGCTATGGAGTTTGAGAAGTTCGCTTTTCAGATCAATGGGCTTGGGTTGCCTGAGCTTGTGGAGAATTATGAGCTTACGGCATCCTCTGTTCGTGGGTTCAAGTATAATGAACTTACTGAGCAACAGCATCGCACAGCTCTGCAAGCGACATTCAACAGCAGGGAAGAGTATGGATACAGTGATCTGATCGTGGCACTTCGTGAGGGATATGGCTCGATTGGGTACTCCTATGGCAATAATAAGATGAAGGAGTTAAAGACCTTTTTGGTGAACAAGCGGATGATTGTGCAGACGGGCAAAAGCTACCGCTACAACCCCGAATTTCACTACTAAATTCGGTTTAGTTTAATCTGGGTGTCTATAAGGCGCAATAAACTAAACCTCCTAATAATTTCAAAGAAAACTATAATTACAATCCTACAGTATTGTATTAAACCAGAAGTATTGAATTGTAATTCTGCAGAATTATAATACTATAATTGAGCTGTGATAAATCAGTTGATCAGTCAACCAATTAATCACAACCAATGAATCCGTTGCTACGGATTTTCCGCTACTACCTCGATCTTTAATGTTTATTAGGTTAGGCGAGGTAATGTTTCGGGAGACCCGAAACGTTTTGAGTTACCCTCAAAACCTCGCCCAAACACTGATGTGATTTGGGGCTGTATCGCTCCTGATGGTCGCAATACAGTGTGAAAATTCTAAACTAAAGTTAATGCAGAAAAAGAAAAACAAGACGGGCAGACCGCCCAAAGTTATAGGCAAATTAACACGCTCCATCAATCTGAAATTATCAGAGATGGACTACGTCAATTTGCAATCCAAAGCCGAGAGGCTGAAACTTACACCCACCGCCTACGCTCGTCAGATGGCGATGAATGGCTACGTCCGTGCGCCATACACAGAGGAGGAGTTACAGATTTTACGTGACCTTTCGGGCGAAGCGAACAATCTAAATCAAGTTACAAAGTACCTCAATGGAGGCAACGAATCTTTTAAATGGCACGCCTGTGTCATCATTAATAGACTCAAAAAAATATTGGATGATAGCAAAAAATATTAAGGCACAGTCGTTCGCAGGGTGCGTTCGGTATGTTATGAAGAAAGATGCTGAGGCACTGAAAGCGGAGGGGGTGATGGCAATTAGCAAGGAGGAGTATATGCAAAATATGGGCATCAAAGATACCCAATACATCATCGTGCGCCACCACGATGGGGATAATGAACACGTGCATATTGTCTATAATCGCATTGATAACAGAGGTAAACTTATCTCTGACAAGAACGATTACAAGCGAAATATAGCGACCTGCAAGAGACTAAAAGATAAGTATAACCTCACTTATGGGGCAAATAAATTCAGGGTCAAGCGTGAAAAATTGCGAGGTTCGGAGCGAGTGAAACACGATATTTACCACGCAGTTCGTGAGGAGATTGTGAAGTGTAGGACGATGGCAGAGCTACGTGAACGCCTAACTAACCGAGGCATAGAGATGCAATATAAGTTCCGCAGAGGCTCGATGGATATTCAAGGTCTCTCATTTACCAAAGATAATTGCACGTTCAAGGCAATCGAGGCGGAGTGGAAAAAGATAGACGAGGAACAGAAGAAAACAATCACAGTCAAGGGCGTAAGGTTATCGCAACAGCAGCAAGACGATCTCTACGCTGGCAAGCGAGTTTGGATTGACGGAATGACGATGAACAGCGGGGCAAAACGTAACGGTTTTGCAAAATTGTCGCAAGATGGGAGCAGGATTCAATTCATGAAAAGGAATATTCCCTCTGCACTTGGAGGTGTCAAGCTAACCATAGAACAGCGACTTGATCTTGACGATGGTAAGGCGATATTTATGAGTGGATTGGTTGCGCAGGATAAGCAAGTTTACGACTGCTATGTGAAGTACTCAGACGAGAAGCAGGGTTGTTCTTTTTATCGTAGTAACCCCGATGAACCAGCGCAACAGCAGGTGCAACAACAACCACAGCCTCAATCGCAGGATCACGACCAGTCTGGCTCATTCGTAAGCGGAGGTTTAGGGTTATTAGACCTACCACCCGACGATGGCGGAGACGACCCCGACGAGACAGCGTTCCGCAATCGTATGCAGCAGCAACAGAAGAAAAAGCGTGGGCGAAGAATGTAGTAATTGTATAACCATCTTCTATACTCAGTTTGTGTCGGATTTTCTTTTGCAAAGTATGTTTCCTGTAAATATCGAAAGGAGTATGTTACGGTGAATCCATTTATAGGTATAAGCGCTTAGACCGCACAGTTTGTTGAGAAATTACTACCTTTGCAAAATGGGTAGAGAAAATATATTTAGAGGAGTGAACTCGATCAAATTCAATCGCTATTTTCAGAGCG
>JBCQUZ010000172.1:0-3141 GCA_047173645.1 Rikenellaceae bacterium | reverse complement strand
CGAGCATCGAGACAAGGTGCTTGCCACACGATTTGAAGCAATAATATTTCTAACAACAGACAAACACAATGGATAAAATAACAAAACCAGCATCACTACAAGAGTTGGCAGTGATGGCAAACAATCTCTCAGTAAATGGAGAGATAAATTTTAGTTGTGATGAGGACTCAAACTTCTGGGCTCTTCGCAAAATCAACATCTTCGATGGCGATATACTTCTCGTAGGCTCTTATGGTGGCGGTCTTACATCGTCACTCGACTTGCAAATTGATGGAGACGAACACGAGATATATTCATTCCTAAAACGTGTACTTGAAGACCACGCAGCAGACGAGGTATTTGTAGAGGTCTCTAAAAATTCATACACATACTGGAATCGCCTTTGTGACCTCAACAAAGAGATAAAAGAGAACATAATCAAAACCATCAAGGCACATAATCTTACTGAGGTTGAGATAGCCGATGAAGATGGCTTGGGAGTCTCGGTAATGTGGCACGATAGGTATGGAGACATTCACGATAGCACAGTACTCAAAGTGGTGCTTGCCGATGATGATCTCAGCCTGATAGTAGAAAGTAGTGAATACACAGCTGAGGAGACAACCGAAATAGAGTGCTGTGATTTTGCATTTAGCCATACAGGTTGGCTATCTGAGATTTTCGACTGTGTAGATTCTATTCTTAACCCTAAAGAGAATAACGATGGCGAGTAACACAGTATATATAACCGTTCGCCTAGACATAGAGAATGAGAAGGTGAACGAAATCACTGCCGATGATATTGATAATATTATTAGCGAAATGGATTATGAATTTAAGAACTCTGGCGACTTTCAGATAGTCGATACAGAGATTTGTGGAATTAACGAATAACAGCAATGAAGATAGGAAAATATAATTTAGAACTCAAACAGTTCAAGCACGTTGAATCACTCTCGGAGGAGACCGAATGTTTTAGTGCCGAGCTATATGTTAATGGGGTGAAGTTTGCCTCGTGTCGCAATCGTGGTCAAGGTGGTCCAACAGATATTGACCCATACCCAGAGCACAGAGGGTTGGAGGGTGAGATCATAGAGTATTTGAAGACTCAGCCCAAACATAAGTTTGGCGAGTATGAGCTTGACCTCGACTTAGAGCTTGTGGTTGATTTGATTGTAGAAGAGTCTATTAATGCCAAAGTAAATCGTAAACTCACCAATCAATGTAAAAAAGCACTACTATTTGAAACACCCAATGGCGACATTTATAGTGTAAAGTGGAAAAATGCTGACATCGCAAAGCTCCGTAGCTCTCGAAGTGGTATTGAATCAATGGTTGCTATTATTGAGCGTGAGACCGCCAAAGGTGCCAAACTCCTCAACTTGAATGTATCACTTGAAATGCTGAAAGGACTACTACAATGAGAAAAATAACGAAAGGCGTAAAGGTCTACTGGAATGACCCAGTGGAAATATCATCTGGAGTGTATGAGGTTCTATCCGATTACACCCTTGAGAGTGACAAGGACGACACCACAATACTAATTCGTAATGGCAACTCTGAAATGGAGGTCTTTGTTTGGGAGTTAGAGTTTGAAACCAAAGTGGTATTCAGGCAACTTAATGATACTGGCGAAACAGTGGCTCTATTCCCTGAGATGGTTTGGGGCACATCCACAGACATCGCATATTATATGCACGTAGGGCAACACGGATCGGGTGACTATGATTGGTTCATCGCTAACTCCAAACCCTCCACCGAGCAAGAGTATAAAGAGCTTCTCGATGAGCTAACAAATCAAGTAGGCTACCACAATCTACTAATAATGAAAAAATGCAGACCTAAATTTTAAATACAATGGAACTTAAATCAAAAATTGACCAGATGTTTGCCGACTATGTTTCGGCTAATGGCAAAGAGCCACAATATGCACAGTGTACTGTAATGTACTTAGACGACAAGACAACATTCAATTGTGCAATCTCCCTAACAGGAATCATTGAGAATGATGAAGATGATGACAATGCCTTTTTCTATGTCGACTCCCTCAACGACCTTAGAGGTCTAACAGAAGAGGGCTGTGAGGATTTTATCATCACCGATTGTATTGAGTTTTACAGCTTATAGAGCACAAAGATTAAGAGATATGAACTATCATAAAAAATTAGAAGACCTCCGCAAAGAGATAATTGCAGAACTCACCAGCATCACAGACCGCCCAGAGGGTTGGTTGCCTCATACAGTATATGTAGAACAAGAGGGAGTGGATAACCAAGGGCGTGGCGTTCCTGTCTATACCGAGTACAAACTTCTCGACTTCTTTCCCGATGGTGAGTGTGAGTTATTGAATGTTGCACTGAATGAAGTAGAGCCAGGAGGTCTATGTGAAATAGAGATTGAATGGCTCATCACCGTGCTAAATTATTATGGCGACATAATTGGCGTAATAACTGAGGACGACCCTAACGAGAGGATAACAGATGAGCGATAAACGATTACTAACACAACGAGAGTGGAATGTAGAGGGAACGTGGTATGCTCCACTCAACCACCTAAGAGATAACTTCGCAAGCGTTGTCTATTGCGAGCACTCCAATACAACAGACAGCGCAGGTGATTGGGAAGGTGTAATGCTCCAGAGGCTGGGAAACAGAGTCTACGCTATACCATTCTGCCAAGAAAATAATCACCCCAACAAGGGTTTTACTCTAAGTACCCTCGATGTGCTTGTAGAGTATAAGGTAACAAAAGAGTTCATTGATTACCGTGAGCTATTCGAGAAAACAGTAAATTTAATTTATAACTAAACACAGACAAAAATGAAACAGTCATTTGAAAAAATTGAGATCAACAACCGTGAGGCACTATTCACCAACGACCGTATAGACCGCTCACAAGTACCACAAGGTTACTACGCCTACGACATTCGCCACGATGATGACGATGATAGGGAGCCAGCCACCATTGAGCCAACAGTCGATGTGAACCACTTCGGAACTATTCTTACAGAGGAGTACATCGGAATGACTGAGCAGGGTTTTACTCCAGTTTACGACATTAATTTCCTTGGTGAGGAGGTAGAGTTAGAGGTTGATTAAGTAAGATTATTCAAATAATTAGAGTATATTTGCAGTATTAACAGTGTCCGATTTTACTGAAATT
>JBCQUZ010000171.1:0-3169 GCA_047173645.1 Rikenellaceae bacterium | reverse complement strand
ACCTGCAATCGAGAAGTACCCCTTCACGGTCTCATAGTTCTGCTCATCCCAATCGGCATAATCCATAAATATCTCGGCACTCCTTAGGGCTGTCTCCTCCTTGAGGGTATTGATTTTTTTCCTCTTTGCCTTGGCGATAACACCTCTTAGCTCCTCCATCTTCTGCTGAGCTTGCTCTCTGGACTGACCATAAGTTTGGACTGCAAAGAGTAGGAGTAGTAATGTTGTTAAAAATCGTTTCATAATTGGTAGTAGTAGTTAGTTTTATCGATTATAGAGCCTCTATAACCTCGATAGCAAATGTATATACAAAAGAGTATTAGTGTGTGATTTTCAGTATTATTTGCGTGCTCTGCAATAATTTACTCAAAAAAAACTACTTTAACGCCTCTATTTGCTCACTTATTGACCTCGTATCTTTTGGCGTACGACTCATTTCGTCTGAGCGCAACACTCCATTGGCGTGATTGGGGTAACCTTCGTAGGTGACATTTGTGCAAATTACGCTATACGAACCAGCAGTATTATCGAAAACCGTAGTGTAAGATGCACCCTCGATTTGCGAATAAACATCATCTTTCTTCGCTAAGTTGATATACTTCAACATATCAGGTTCATATATCCACACATCTTTCTTTTCGGTCTGTGCCTCGGTGCCAAATATCGAGTGAATATTGTTGATTCTACTACCATTAGCATAAGAACCAATCTTTGCGTTAGGATCTTTGCGAGCCTCCTTATTTATAAAGCCGGGACGAATCAAAACAGCAAATGCCGAACTTCGAGACTCCACTCCCTCGATTGTCACCATACCTTGATCGACAACGTGTGGGTTCATCATCACCGCCGCCTTGCCATACTCATTCTTAATGTTTCGACCATAAATATCAAACACTCCGACACTTCCTCCTGCGTGAGCCTCCAAACGCAGGGTCACACCACCCAGAGCCTCCATATTCTCGAATAGTAGATTTCGAGCTGCGTGGAGTTGACACATTCCATATCCGTGGCTTGCATTGTTGATTCGGCAGTTGCGAATCAATCCATTTGTAGGGCGTGACACCTCCCACTCCTCGCTAGCCTCCTTAGGCTCGGCACCAACAAATATCACTCCGCAGAATTTGGTGTAGTGATCCAAGATATTAGCATCGGCAATCGTAAAGTCTCGAACCAAACGAGCAAGAGCAAAACGCACCTTATTTAACCCCTCGTGTCCATCGGGTGTAAAGTGCGAATAATCGACCGTGTATCTATCACCCCCATAACAACTCACGCTACAATTTTCGATATACTTCTCCTCCAAATCTCTCTTCGAGGGTGTGAAGTTCAACATTATAACATTCTGAGTCTTTGGCGTATAGTAAGGGTATAGTGTAGCCTTGGCATTTATGCGTAGCTGTACATTCGAGCGCATATAGACATCGGCAAAACAATATTCTCCCTTGGGCAAAAGTAAATTTCCGCCCCCTCTTTTCGACATATCGTCTATTGCGGCTTGTAGTTCACGGCTCTGATTCTTGGTTTTACTGCTCACTATACCATAATCTGTAACGGCATTGCGACTGTAACCCTTAGCATCTATCTTTGCACCCTCAATTGTTGCAATCTCTAACTTTACATCGTCAGCAGCAGCGACACTCGAAAGTGTCACTGCTGCCAAAAATAGATATATAAATAACCTCCTTTTCATAATAATCTCGATTAGCTATCTTGCTGCATCATACTCTGAATTAACACATCTTTCGCCCCAACGATCAAGCAACACCTTTAACTTCTCGACCGATTCAGGATATTGACCCTTGTCGCCTGTTTGCTCAATCCATCCATCCAAACGTTGACGCATAGCCTCCAACTCACCTGCATATTTTGGATCTGCCGCTAAGTTATGAATCTCGTGTGGATCGTTAACCACATCGTACAGTTCCTCGGCTGGGCGCTCGTCACTAAGCCACTCATCGGCAAATTTTGCTCCTGCCTTCCACTCGCTCATAAACTCCTTGTAGTGCGAAGTCTTATCACGATATTGAGGTTGCATAAGTGCTCTATCGGTCATAAAGTTACGGATGTATTTAAACTCCTTGGTGCGAATGGCACGTATGCGGTCAATCGTAAAGTCGCATCTGTCACGAGCTGCAACGATAAAGTCACGATGAAAATCCTCCGCAAAAATATCTTGGCTCTCCATATACTTTGGAATCTCGACACCCGCAATAGCGAGAGTAGTTGCCGCCACATCTATCAAACTTATCATATCCTCACGCACACCTCTCTCGATTCCAAATTTTTCGAGCAACTTCAAGTTACCAGGAGCCGCCACAACAAATGGCATATGGATTCCTCCATCATACAAGAACTGTTTGTCACGCAGAGTTTGGTAGCCATTATCCGACATAAAGATTATGATGGTGTTCTCCCACACTCCATCTGCTTTCATTCGCTCTATTATATTACCAATCTCATAATCGGTCTGTTTGATTTGGTTGTAGTGGCTCGACATATACTCCTGCATAAATGGCATATTGGGATAATATGGCGGCACAACAACTGTCGATGGGTCGATTGGCTCAACATCTAATTTATGGTTCTTGCCTCCGAAAAGCTCTATCACACCAAAGAATGGTTCATCACCCTCTCTGTTTAGCCACGATATTGTTGGGTCACCCTCCTTGCCAAAGAATCTCTTTTGGGTGCACTCTCCTGCCCAATAGTCCGACCAGTTGTATTGCCAGTTGAAATCATCTTTACCTGCGTTGAAGGTGAAGAATCCCTCTCTGCGCATAATTTGTGGAAGTACTTCGACACCTTCTGGGAGTTTATACTCCACATCTGGAGTGCGACCTGTGCGGTGGTTGTGCATACCAATAGAGGTCTGCATAGCTCCCGTAATGATAGCCGAACGAGATGGAGAGCTCACCGAACACGATGCGTAGCAGTTGGTAAACAAAACTCCGTTGTCAATCAAATAATCAATATTTGGGGTTTCAACTGTGTTGTCGCCATAGGCTGGCATCCACGGGCTAATATCCTCGCCGAAGAGCCACAAGATATTCACCTTCTCCTCCTCGGGAGCTGCTGTTGTGCAAGATACGCCAGCAAGTGATGCCACGGCTAATCCTGCGATAATTCTATTATTCATAATTGTTAGTAGTTTAGTGTTGATACAAATATA
>JBCQUZ010000041.1:0-20915 GCA_047173645.1 Rikenellaceae bacterium | reverse complement strand
CGGTGTGCTCAATAGGCTAGTTTTCGTGAATGGTAAGCGATAAAATGAGATGATTAAAGATAAAAAACTCATCGGTAAGCGATATTCTTGACCGATGAGTTGTATTTTGCGAATTAGCCTACCTTATTTTTAGAGCCAAAGGCTCGTATCCCAAAGCGCTATATAAAACTGCCCGTGCGGCTCGCACCGCCTGCCCGGCGCTAGGGCAGTCCAGCCATATTATAAGCCAGCCCAGCCGTCTTATAACATTACTTATTAGCCTCAATAAAGTCGAAACAACGTTGATACATAACTTCGAGTGATGGTGATATTTTCTTGCCGCTAAAGCTGTGTCCTGCATCCTGCATCACCATAAGTTCGATATTGGCACCGCGCTCTTTACCTACATTATATAGATACTCGGAGTTGATAAGCGGAAGGGTCTTATCTGCTGATCCGTGAACCAATAATACTGGGCAACTCTTCTTGTTTATCAAATCCGAAGGGCTCATAAGGTTCACTAGCTCAGGGCTTGCCTCATCTAGCGGACAACCCAAAAGGCGAACAAAAAGCGTCCTATCGGCAAATATCGAGTTAGGGAAGATCTCAGGATTTGTGCACGATGTGAATGGGAACAACGAAAGTATATACTTATATGCCACCTTTGTTTTGGGTAGATCCAACTCCGCAGGGAACGAATTGTCGGGAGCAAGAGCTGCACACAACGATAGGTGACCTCCTGCTGATCCGCCCCATATACCATAGTTTTTCTTGCTCAACTTATACTCTTTAGAGTTGTTGATTAAAAAACGAGTGGCATCCTTCACGTCGATCAATGATTCAAATGATGTTGTGGGAGCCTTTGCCAGGCGGTAATCTATTGCTGCACAAACATATCCTTTGTTGAGCAACATGCGTAATGTTCCTACTGTGGATTGACCTCCGATATTGAGCTTGTTTCCTCCAGCCCATCCACCTCCGTGAACATATAGGATCCATGGGTTGTTGGACTCTGCCATTTTTGACTCCTCGGGGTAGAAGAATAGGATGTTTAACTTCTTGCCATCGACTGTTTTATAGGTGATAGTCTCTTGGCGGAACTCTTTGAGGTTCTCTTTGTATTGCTCTGTGGCATTGCCTGCAAAGGTGAAAGTTGAGATCGCTACAAAGGCGATTAGTAATAGTAATTTTTTCATGGTTATTATAGTATTAGTTTTTATTTTGTAGTTGCAAATCTTTGATTTGCTGCCCTCCTGCGCACTTTTGCTTTGCAAAAGATGCTTTTTAGGAGTGTCGGGCGAAAACATGTTGGGGTTGGTGGCTGGTTAGTGAGGGGGCTGACTCCGTCGGGCGGGGTGCTCCCCGCGGAGCTGCCTTTTATAGTTGTAAAGATATAGAATATTTCCTAAAAAAAAACCTCAAAGTTGATGAATTTCAACTTTGAGTTTTTTTTTACACTATTTAATTTGACTACTCAGCCAAAATCTCAAGGATCTTGATTGCAGCAGTAGCCACAGGGGTACCAGGACCAAAGATTGCAGCAGCTCCATCTTTGTAGAGTTGCTCATAATCTTGAGCTGGGATCACACCACCTACGATAACCACAATATCCTCGCGACCCAACTTCTTGAGCTCCGCGATGATTTGAGGTACAAGGGTCAAGTGACCCGCCGCCAACGACGACACACCCACCACGTGAACATCATTCTCAACCGCTTGTTTAGCAGCCTCCTCTGGAGTTTGGAACAATGGTCCCATATCGACATCGAAGCCAATATCTGCGTAGCCTGTAGCTACTACCTTCGCTCCACGATCGTGTCCATCTTGACCGAGCTTAGCGATCATAATACGTGGCTGGCGACCCTCCTTCTTCGAGAACTCCGCAGCCATCTCTGTTGCCTTAGCAAATGCTGAATCTGACTTCACCTCTGAACTATATACTCCTGAAATTGAACGAATAACTGCTTGATAACGACCTACGATAACCTCGCAAGCGTCTGAGATCTCACCCAACGATGCACGCACCTTAGCTGCCTCAACCGCTAGCGCTAGCAAGTTACCCTCGCCACCGTTAACACATGCTGTGATAGCCTCCAAAGCTGCCTTAACTGCAGCCTCGTCGCGCTTAGAACGCATATCGTTCAAGCGCTCGATTTGACTAATGCGAACCGCTGTGTTGTCTACCGCCAAGATGTCGATTGGATCCTCCTTCTCTAGGCGATATTCATTGATACCGATGATCTTCTCGTTACCCGAGTCGATACGTGCTTGCTTGCGAGCTGAAGCCTCCTCGATACGCATCTTTGGAAGTCCAGTCTCGATAGCCTTAGCCATACCGCCCAGCTCCTCAACCTCTTGGATGAGTGCCCACGCCTTGTCGGCGATCTCCTTGGTGAGTGACTCAACATAGTATGAACCTGCCCATGGATCAACCTCGCGACAGATATTAGTCTCCTCTTGGATATAGATTTGGGTGTTACGAGCAATACGAGCCGAGAAATCCGTAGGCAACGCGATAGCCTCATCCAACGCATTGGTGTGCAAAGATTGGGTGTGACCCAACGCTGCACCCATCGCCTCGATAGCTGTACGACCAACATTGTTGAATGGATCTTGCTCCGTGAGTGACCAACCCGAAGTTTGCGAGTGGGTACGAAGTGCCAACGATTTAGGGTTCTTAGGGTCGAACTGCTTCACGATCTTAGCCCACAACATACGTGCTGCGCGCATTTTAGCGATCTCCATAAAGTGGTTCATACCAATAGCCCAGAAGAATGACAAACGTGGTGCAAAAGCGTCGATTGACATTCCTGCATTTACTCCAGCACGAAGATACTCCAAACCATCGGCTAGGGTGTAAGCCAACTCAATGTCAGCCGTAGCACCTGCCTCTTGCATGTGGTATCCCGAGATCGAGATCGAGTTGAACTTAGGCATATTTTGCGATGTGTACTCGAAGATGTCGGCGATAACCTTCATAGAGAATTTTGGTGGGTAGATATATGTATTACGCACCATAAACTCCTTAAGGATGTCGTTTTGGATTGTTCCAGCCAATTGATCGAGTGTACATCCTTGCTCTAGTCCAGTAACGATGTAGAACGCCAAAATTGGAAGAACTGCACCATTCATAGTCATCGAAACAGACATCTTATCCAATGGAATACCATTGAACAACACCTTCATATCCTCGATTGAGCAGATCGACACACCAGCCTTACCAACATCGCCCACAACGCGTGGGTGGTCGGCATCATAACCGCGGTGTGTAGCCAAGTCAAACGCTACAGAAAGACCCTTTTGACCTGCCGCCAAGTTACGACGATAGAATGCGTTAGACTCCTCAGCAGTCGAGAAACCTGCATATTGGCGCACAGTCCAAGGGCGCATAACATACATTGTTGAGTATGGACCACGCAAGAAAGGTGCGATACCTGCCGCATAGTTTAGGTGCTCCATACCTTCGAGGTCACTCTCCGAGTAGTTGCCCTTAACCTCGATTTGCTCCGCTGTGAGCCATGGCTCCGACGTAGCATTATTTGGAGTGGCGCAGTTACTCTTAAGTCCGCCACTTTGATATTGTAAATCTGAAAATTTAGCTCTCATGATTAGATCCCCATCTCTTTAAGGTAAAACTTCAAGGTCTCAAGCACATTGCTCTTAACATTTATAAAGTTGCTGATGCCTTGTGCCTCCAACTCCGCAGCGCATGCAGGTGCTCCCGCTACTACAAGAATAGCACTTCCTGACAACAACTCCTTGATTTGTGGAGCAGCAGTAGCGTAATCATCATCCGATGCACACACGACAACAATCTGGGCGCCCGACACTAAAGCTGCCTCGACTCCCTCCTCAATCGATTTGAAGTAGGTGTTGTCCATAACCTTGATTCCAGCACAAGCGAAGAAGTTACAAGCGAATTGCGAACGAGCGCGAGCCATTCCCAAGTTACCACAAGTAAGCATAAACGCCTTAGGCTCCTTGCCCGAACGATCGACACTTAGGCGCATAGCCTCGAATGCCATAGCTCCACGATATGGTTTAAGCATATTGCCCTCCTGAGCGTCACGAGTCACCGCGCAAGCGCAAAGTGAATCAGCAGCCACCTCCGTAAAGTTAGGATATTGGTTTGCGCCCAACAAGATTTGGCGACGAGTAGCGATATTCTTATCCTTTGCAGCAGCCGATGCCTCAACTCTCTCGACGATGAATCCATCACCAAACGCAGTAGCGTAGCCGCCCTTATCCTCAACCTCCAAGAATAGCTTCCATGCCTCGGTAGCAACACTTTGGGTCAAATTCTCGATATAGTATGAACCACCTGCTGGGTCAACAACTTGATCGAAGTGAGACTCATGCTTTAGTAGTGCCTCGACATTACGAGCGATACGCTTAGAGAACGCATCTGGAGTCTCATAAGCAGCGTTGAATGGCAACACCTCCAAAGATTGAACGCCTGCAAGTGCTGCCGACATAGCCTCGGTTGTACCTCTCAACATATTTACATAAGGGTCATAAGCTGTTTGGTTCCACTGCGATGTAGTTGCATGGATCACCATCTTCGCAACACACAAACACTCAGGCGAGTAGCCCTTAACGATATTAGCCCACAACATACGAGCTGCACGGAACTTAGCAAGCTCCATAAAGTAGTTCGACGTTACACTAAACGCGAAGCGGATCTTGCGACCAATTTGCTCGATAGTGAGTCCTTGCTCCATGAGGCGAACGATATATTCGTGACCAGCAGAGAGTCCGAATGCCAACTCCTCGACGATAGTTGAACCTGCGTTCGAGAAGTAATCAGCACCCACAGTCACCACCTTGAAGTGGTTGTACCCTTCGGTCGCCTTAATCAAATCAGCAACCGCCTTGAAACACTCCTCGCCATCGCCGCCACACACGTAAGCACCATCAACAGATAGGTTCTTCACGATAGGGTCGATGTCGAACGCCGCACGTACTGCCTTAGGCTCGATACCCTCAGCCTTAACCTTTGCGAGGAATAGCTCTGCTGCCAAAACTAGCTTCTTGCCTTTGAATGTAACCTCGACATCCGCAAGTGATATACCCTTCAAAAGAGCATCCAAAGAGTCTGCTGTAACCCCACCCTCTGGCAAGATAAAACATAGAGAATCAACACCTTTCATCAAAATATCAAGAGCCTCGGCATTAGCAGCCTCCACGCTCTCGACGATGATACTTTGCGACACTCTCCAACGATTGTGGTTCATGATACCACGTACAAAAGGGAACTCTCCAGGGGTTCCACCCAAGAATTGGATCTGCGATAGATCCTCCGCGCGATACAAAGGTTGAACCTTGATACCCTCTGGAGTTTTCCAGACTAACTTGCGCTCATAATCGGCACCTTTGAGATCCTTTGTGATAACCTCCTTCCATTGCTCTGTCGAGATGGCAGGAAATTCTGCAAACAACCCCTCTGGTTTTGTGTTTGTCATAACTTTATAGAGATTTAGTAAATGTTTGTTTTCTATTAAAATAGCGTGTAAAGTTAAAAAAACTTTTTATCTTATAGATGATTTAACCCGAAAATTTTAGTTTTTTTGCCACCCAAAGCTCTATTATCTAAATATTATTAGCTTTTTGCTCCCACTCGTTAGCCTTCTGCTCGTCGACAAAAACACCTATCCCCTCTCTATATAATTTTGCGAGTTTCAACATCGCCGCTTTGCTTTGGAGCGATGCTGCACGCTCCAAATATTTTATCGCCTCGATCTCGTTCATCCCAACACCATCGCCATCGAGATAGGCATTCGCCACTCGGATCATCACATCTGTATCATATCCAACATTCGCCAATGTGATTGTCCATCTAATCTCATCCTCCCTGCTCTTCTTGACATATGTACCCTTCGAATATATCTCGATCAATCGCCTAATGGATTCTAATTCACCCATTGTTGCCGCTTTTTCGTACCACTCAATGCAATCTTTTTGTTTGTAGGGCGAGGGTGATTGTCTATTTTCACACATCTGTCCCAGGTTCCAATATCCATTAGCATCTCTATTTTCACCACTTATTTTGTACCATTTCCACGCCTCTTTATAGTCTCGTTCACTAAAGTAATATGATGCTAAGTATGTTTGTCCGTAACGATCTCCCATATCGGCGGATCTCTTAAACCAACTTAAACCTCTCTCTCTATCTGCCTTGAATCCATACCCAAGCAGATACATCACACCCACATGGGTCATGGCAAAAGGTTCCTCCAACTCTACGCCTTTGGCGAAATATTCATACGCCTTTTTGTAATTCTTCTCCAATAGTGTACCATTGAGATAGATCAATCCAATCATCGACCATGCTCTATCGACACCTGCATTTCCCGCTCTTTCAAACCAATATATCGACTTTTCGGCATCCTTATTTTTGGATGCCTCCCCAAATCCATACAACACACCTAGATTCTCCATTGCAAACTCTTGCCCTAGATCTATGGCGCGCTTAGTTAGCTCGAAAGCTCTAGCTTTATCTGCCTTCACTCCAGATCCATTGCCTACCATTATGGCTAGGTTTAAAATAGCATATGAATTGTCGAGTGTAGCGGCTCTTTCGTACCACTCAATAGCTTTGAAAAAATCTAGATCTACACCCACACCTGTTTGATATGCAGTGGCAACAGCTGTTTGTGCATATGAGCTACCCGACAATGCAGCACTCTCCAACACCGCAAATAGCTCCTCTTCTCGTTGGGTGAGCAATCCATATTTATCTAGATATTGTGTAGTTGTGATAAACTGCGCATATGGTTTTCCGCGCTGTGCTTCGCTTTCGAATTTTGAGAAGATCTCGACGGGGAGAGTTTCGCGGATTCTAATATCTCTAAAAATCATACATAGTTTATCTTCCGCCTCCAAATAACCAGCTTCGGCGAGGGGCAAAAATGTATTTATGGCGCTAACCCAGCTCTTTGCTTCAAATTGGCGACACCCCTCTTCGTATTGTCTCTCGCGCATCAAAAATTCATCCGATGCCTTTGAGGGTTCGAGGATATTGTAGACATGGGTTGATTTGGGCGATAATTTTAGATTTATGTGAGTTGGCACAAACCCATCTGCCGATATAATCAATCGTCGATGGCTATCGAATGGATCCAAATAGAAGTATAGAGTATCTACATTCATCTTATTCACCACCCCCGAGCCCATATCTTCGCTAGGTATATCTCCCATATTTGTACTATACGAAAGCGAGATATTAGATAAAATAATAACTCTTGAACTAGATACTCCCCCTTTTATTTTTGTCGACACCGAACGGCTATCTACGCCACCTTGCGTTTCGAGTTTTTGTGAAAAGAGGTTATTTGCACTCAAACAGAGCGAGATAGATAATAATATTGTGGTAACTGTTTTATTCATAATATTGTAAAAAAAGTAGTTTGGTGAAATAACTCCATCAAACTACTAATGTTTTAATTAACGTTTTGCAACTAAGAATATGTTTAAAAACTCTATCTTTTAGCCTTAGCCTTTTCGATCTGTTTCTTGATAGCATCTATAGCTTCATCTACAGCCTCTTCGAAACTCTTTGCTTGGCGCTCAGCGACCAAATCATCACCTGGGACGCGGAGGGTTATAGTTGCTACTTTATTGCCTTTTTCGTTATCTTTGTCGAGCTTGAGTATCACATCTGCGCCTGTGGAGTTGTCTGCGAAACGATCTAGTTTAGCCATTTTAGCCTCTACAAAGTCGATGAGTTGCTTGTCTGCGTCGAATTTTACGGATTGAATTTGAACGTTCATAACATTTCGTTTTAATAGTTAATACTAAGTAGTGTTAATACTTTGGGTGGTTAACCCTTATTTTATTTTTTATCTTTATTGCCCCCTCGTGGGTGGGCATTTTTATAAGCATTTTGTAGTGTCGAGATCGAGTTGTGGGTATATAGTTGCGTCGATTGCAACGAGCTATGTCCCAAAATCTCTTGTATCTCGCGCATATCTGCTCCAGCGTTAAGCAACTGCGTGGCGAAGGTGTGGCGCAACACGTGGGGACTCTTGCGCCCCTGCACTCCTGCCTGCGAAAGATCTTTGCGAACAATCCTATAAACCATATTCGCCGAGAGTCTCTCACCCTTCGAAGATAAAAATAGAGGAAAATGTGGAGAATTGCAAATTTTTTCGTGTTTAATTTTTGACATATAGAGCAAAATTATTTGACGCACGCTTTTCATTATCGGAACCAAGCGCTCTTTGCCTCCCTTTCCGCGAATCTTAAGAGTATTAAAATCATCGCTAAAATCCTTAATATCAACAGCAACTAACTCCGCAGAGCGAATCCCCGTAGAGTAAAAGAGCAAAATAATGAGCCCATTTCTTAGTTCACGCACCTCATCGCTGTCGGATTTGTCTAACGAGAGTTCATTCACACGATTCATCTTCGATTCGGGGATAAATGCTGGCAATTTCTTGCTACACTTCAACGCCACAACACCAATTGTCGGATTGCGAGTTATCACCTCCACCGACAATGCCCACTTAAAGAACGAGCGCAGAGTGGAGAGTTCGCGATTTAGAGTCACAGGAGCCACAACTCCGCTATCCATCCTATCGACAATCCATTCGCGAATATCGGTTTGCGAAATTTGCGAGGGGTCGAACTCCTCCTCCGTCACCCCTAACCATTGCAAAAAGAGTTCCAAATCTCTCTTATAGTTACGTAGCGTGAGGGGCGAATATCGCATCTCGCTCTCGATATATGTTAAAAAACGGGCTATAATAAAATCCATATATCTGTCTATTTCTGTTCCAAATTTTGACGACTCACGCTCAAAATCAACCCCAACGCTATGGATGTAAATAGAAGCGACGACCCTCCGCGCGAAATAAGTGGCAGAGTTTGCCCCGTCTCGGGTGTGAGGTTCACCGTAACCATAATATGCAACAGTGCTTGACACGTTATCATCACCGCCAACCCCAAAACCATAAGGGCTGGAAACGCTGTTTTGCACTCCCGACAAATCTCTATCGCCCTGAAAAAGAGCCATAAATATAACATCAACACTATCAACGATAATATCAATCCATACTCTTCGACAAAGAATGCAAAGGCATAATCACTCTCGGGGTGGATCATCTCGACACGCATGGCGCTGTGTCCTGCCCCTTCGCCCAACACTCCACCGTTGTGGATGGCGATCATCGAACGCTCCGTATCGGTCAAATCGTTGATATTTATCTTCGTACGGTCGGTTGTCATAATCTCGATCCATGTGGTCACACGGTTGCTCGCCGTTTGACTTCGACCCATGCCGACCATACCATATATTGCAGCTGCTATGACGATTAGAGCCAAGATCTTGGCTAGTTCACTCCACCTCACACGTCCGATCATCATAACCACCAACGACGAGAAGAATAGCAACAGCGCCGAAGATGTATGCGCTGGAACAATCACCACGCATGCCAAAACAACAGGCATCAAAACAGGGAAAGTTCCCTCCATCCAAATCTTCTTTTGCCCTGGAAGAGCCCACAACATAGGGTTGAACGAAGGGACTATGCGCAGACGCTCAATAACTTTTTGGCGCAACGACAACGACCGCGCCAACATAAGTATCGTTGCAACCTTCAACGCTTCGGAGGGTTGAAACTGAAACCCTCCGATGGGGATCCATCGCGCCGCACCATTCGTCGTACTTCCAATAATATAGGCAAGCAGAGTGAGCCCTATCGAAAACCAATAGGCTGGGATTGTTAAGGATCTAATTATGGGGTAGTTTATCTTATGAGTCGTGAACAAAAACAACACTCCCGCAATCAAAATTACAAATTGCTGTTTCAAAAAACTCGATGTCGAACGTATTGTATTGGCATCATAAGCCATCTTTGCAGTCGACGAATAGACCACAAGAACAGATATAATCGCCATCATAGCAATTATAACCCACAATACTCTATCACCCGAAAACCACCTCGAAAGAGGACGCGAATTGTTGTTTGTTGTTGACATATTTTTTATTTATAAATGTGTTTATTTATGGGACTGCCCACCGCCGCCCGCGAAGGGCAGTCCCATGTCTAATTACGAGCCACCCACTCCTTGAATTGTCGTCCTCTATCTTCGTAGTTTTTGAATAGGTCGAATGATGCGCATGCTGGAGATAAGAGTACTACATCACCCACGCAAGCGGAACGATATGCGGCACTCATTGCATCTTCGAATGTGTGTGTCGAAATTATGCGAGGTATAACACCTTTGAATGCCGCCTTGAGCGCTTTGTTGTCGACACCCATGCAAACTAAGGTGTGCACCTTGGCTTGAGCAAACTCCTTGAGGGGTTCATAATCGTTTCCCTTGTCGGTGCCCCCTGCAATCCAAACTGTTGGTTTACTCATGTTCTCTAAGGCATACCATACCGAATCGACATTTGTCGCTTTGGAGTCGTTTATATATGTCACTCCCTCGATTGATCCTGCTGGCTCTAAGCGATGCTCTACGGGGCTAAATTCGCATATTGAGCGCTCTATGATGTCGGGATGTACACCTGCCGATAGGGTAGCAAGAGATGCCGCCATGGCGTTATAGGCGTTGTGTAGACCCTTGATCTGCATTTGATCTACCGATAAATTGACCTTCATATCGGCAAGTTGTGCAATTATCATATCATCTTGAAGATAAGCACCTTGATTAGGTCTTAACTCCCCAACAGCCACAAACGGAAGCAGATTCATCGAGGTCTCCATCCCCTTTATTTGCGAGGTTATGGTGTGGTCATCCGATGAATATATGAAATTTTCGGTAGCCCCTTGGTTGCGAGTAATTCGCATTTTGGACTCCGCATAGTTTTGGAAATTATAGTCGTAACGATCTAGGTGGTCGGGGGTTATATTCATCAACAAACCGACATCTGCCTTGAAATCATACATCCCATCCAACTGAAATGAACTGAGCTCCAACACATACCAATCATAGTGTCCCGTTGCCACAGAATATGCAAAGCTCTCGCCGATATTTCCCCCCAACGCCACATTATAACCTGCATCGCATAGGATCTTGTAGATTAGCGATGTTGTGGTGGTTTTGCCATTTGACCCCGTGATACAGATTGTGCGCGACGCTCCTAGGTATCGTCCTGCGAACTCGATCTCGGAGATTATGGGTGTGCCTTGGGCTCTAAGTTTTTGGATTATAGGTGCCTTTTCGGGTATTCCTGGCGATTTGATAACCTCCGAAGCTGAGAGGATTAACTCTTCGGTGTGTCCTCCATATTCGTATGGTACTTGCCACTCATCGAGGAGGGTGCGATATTTCTCGGCGATGTTTCCCATATCCGAAAGAAAGGTGTCGAACCCCACCTTTTTGGCAAGTATTGCCGATCCAAAACCGCTAATTCCCCCTCCGAGAACTACGATGCGTTGTGATTTATTTGCCATGGTTATCTGATTTTAAGTGTTGCTATTGTCATCGCTGCCAACATTATTGATATGATGCAGAAGCGTATAAAGATCTTTGTTTCGAAGATCCCCTCCATTTGATAGTGGTGGTGAATTGGCGACATAAGGAATATGCGACGACCCTCGCCAAATCTCTTTTTGGTATATTTGAAATATCCAACTTGGATCATCACCGAAAGAGTCTCTATCAAAAATACTCCACACAACAGTGGCAACAACAACTCTTTGCGAATGCAGAGTGCAAATACCGCAATGATTCCACCTATAGACAATGACCCCGTATCGCCCATAAATATTTGTGCTGGAAATGAGTTATACCACAAAAAACCAATCAGCGCACCGCCCAAAGCCGCTGCAAAGACCACAAGTTCACCACTATTGGGGATATACATAATATTCAGATAATCGGCATACACAACGTGTCCCGAAAGATATGCCAACAATCCCAATACCCCCACAATTGGGATCGAGACTCCCGTGACCAAGCCATCTAAGCCATCGGTTAGGTTGGCTCCATTCGATACAGAAGTGACCACAAATATCGCCACAAACATATATAGAATAAGAGTCGAGGTGGTGTTGTGCCCCGTGAAATCGCCATAATCTAACTCATTGTTTTTGATAAATGGGATTGTGGTTTTGACCGATTGTTGAATATCTTTGCCGAAGTTCTCGCTTGCGGATTGCTCTATAGAGGTGTTCTCTGTTATCTTTTCGCGGATGGTTATCTCGGGCGAGAACCACATCACCACACCTACGATGATACCTAACCCCACCTGTCCGATTATTTTGAATTTTCCTTTGAGTCCATCTTTGTTTTTGCGAAACACCTTGATGTAATCATCCAAAAATCCAATGAGTCCCAACCAAACTGTAGTTACAATCATCAACAATATATATATGTTATCTAGTCGACCAAAGAGCAATGTAGGCAACAATATTGCCAACAAGATTATCAAACCTCCCATCGTTGGAGTGCCACGCTTAGCGAGTTGCCCCTCTAATCCAAGGTCGCGGATCTGTTCGCCAATCTGTTTGCGTTGCAGAAAACCAATTATCGACTTTCCGAAGGTTATGACGATAATGAGAGCCAATATCACCGCCAACGACGAACGAAACGTGAGATAATTAAACATTCCCCCTCCAGGGAGATCAATACCCCTCTCTTGGAGGAGTTTAAAGAGATGATAGAACATATTTGTACGTTAAATTTATTTCGTTTTTTAGGTTTATTTCATTTTTAATGCTTCGCGCACAGCCTCTCGGTCGTCGAAGTGGTGGCGCTTTGTGCCAATTATTTGGTATGTTTCGTGACCCTTGCCCGCTATGAGGATTATATCACCACCCTTGGACAACATCACCGCTGTTTTGATCGCTTCGGCACGATCCGTAATTCGGAGGTATTTCACCGAAGTGCCATTAATCCCCGACATCATATCGTTGAGAATTGCCTCGGGATCTTCGGTGCGAGGATTATCCGATGTAAAGATACTTAGTGTGGCATACTTAGTGGCTATGCGTGCCATTTCGGGACGCTTATCGTGGTCGCGATCTCCGCCACATCCACACACCACATATAGATCTTGCGATTGAGTGCGGATCTCCTCGATTGTTGCGATGACACTCTCCAAAGCATCGGGCGTATGGGCATAATCTATAATTATTGTGGTTCCATTATCGGCAGTCATATACTCGAATCGTCCGCTCACAGAGTGGAGGGTTGAGAGAGCTACCAAAATATCGCTCTTCTCGACACCTAGCAACTTCGCCGTGGCGTAAGCTGCCAATATGTTGTAGGCGTTAAATCGCCCGATGAACTTCACCCACAGCTCTTCGCCATCTAATTTTAGGAGCATGCCATTGAAATGGATCTCCACAACCTTTGCCCTAAAATCTGCCATCGAGCGCAGTGAATAGCTTTGGATATTGGCTACGCAGTTTTGAACCATCACTCGTCCATTCCTATCATCGAGGTTAGTGAGGGCAAATGCCCCCTTGGGAAGTGAGTCGAAGAGGCGTTTTTTGACCTTTATATATTCGCTAAATGTTTTGTGATAGTCGAGGTGGTCGTGTGTGATATTCGAAAATATTGCACCATCAAACTTCAACCCCTCGATCCGATGTTGAGCTATGGCGTGCGACGACACCTCCATAAAGCAAAAGTCGCACCCCTCGTCGACCATCCTACGCATCATATGAGCCAATCGGATGGCATCGGGGGTGGTGTGTGTAGAGGTAATAGACTCTGTGCCAATTTTATATATGACCGTAGAGATTAATCCAACCTTGTAGCCTAGCGTCGTAAATAGATCATAAAGCAGAGTTGCAGTTGTGGTCTTGCCGTTGGTTCCTGTGATGCCGATTAACTTCAGCTCCGATGATGGATTGCCATAAAAAGCTGAGGCAACATGTCCCATTGCGAAGTTACTATCCGCGACCTTTATATAACAAACTCCCTCCTCTATTTGCTCTGGAATCCTTTCGCACACAACAGCTTGCGCTCCTAGTTGGATAGCTTTCGAGATATAGTTGTGACCATCCGCCACTTCGCCCACAACGGCAAAGAACAACCCTCCGTTTTCGACTGTTCGTGAATCGTAGCTAAGAGCTGTGATATTGGAACACCCCTCCACTCGACCTACTATTTCGAGGGGCTCTATATTATGTAATAAATCTTGTAAGTTTGTCATAATCATTTAATCTTCTTTCATCGGGTCATCTTTCGTCGAATCATCTATCATAAAGCTACCTAAGTGCAATGGCGACATATCCTCCATGGTTAACCTTATGCCCTCGTGGGATGCTCTGCCTTATGACTCGTCCGCTCCCTTCGAAACTAACTCTCAAACCTCGGCTTTCGAGTATAAACATTGCATCCTTTAGCCCCATACCCACAACATTGGGCATCACATCATGCGACTCTTCGATACTCTCTACTGTCACCTTTGAATCCTCTGTGACTGTTGCTCGCCCCCACCCTTTGTGGTTTTGAGCGTGAGCTGTCGAGGGGGATAGTTTCGATGTTACGTTGCGCACCGCTGCAATATCGCCACCTTTTATTTGGGTAGGGTAGTTACGGTTACGTATCGTGTCGATTGGAGCCAACCACTCCTGATCGCGATTGTAGAGGTATCGCATAATATCCCTCACAACAGGACCACTCAACCCACCTCCATATATTGTTCTGCCTCGCCCAAGACGAGTATAGAGTGCGCACATAACCGTGTAGCGCGGTTTGTCGGCTGGCATATATCCAACCATACTACCCAAATAATATCCATCCGAATAGTGCAAACCATTTTGTGCCACCTGTGCAGTTCCAGTCTTAGCTCCCACCTTCATGCCATCGAATCGACCCAACCACGTATATGCGGTTCCTGAATCGGCAACCTCAACCAACATTTTGCGCACTTTTTTTAGTGTGCGACTAGAGCATATCTTATCGACAAGGGTTTGGGTATCGAACCTCTCGACAACCTTATCGCCTCGTCTTATCTCCTTCACCAATCGAGGAGCGACCATTCGTCCATCGTTCGCCACAGCGTTGTAGAGTGTCGCTGTTTGCAAAGGGGTGATCTCGGCGGCATATCCATAACCCATATAAGGGAGTGTCACATGGGGTGTCCACAGCGATTTATTGCCTTGGGTCGGGAGTCTTGGGGTGGGTTCGCCATAATCATCAAAGCCAACTGTTTTATCTAGGTTGATAGATTTTAGGTAGTTGGTGTATTGGTTGGGATCCTCCTTGAATGTTTCGTAGACCGCTGTTGCAAAGTAGACATTCGACGATTGGGCAAATGCTGTGTGCATATCAATCTCCGAATATCCTGCGTGCGAATCCTTAACCCTCGCTTTGCCCACAATTATGGGTTTGCCATCTCCCGAGTCGATTATATGATCCTCCGAAAAACCACCCTCTTCGAGCAGAGCAAGTAGCGCCGCGAGTTTGTATGTCGATCCTGGTTCCATGCGCGAACCAATAGCGTAGTTATATTTATATTCGGTGTAACGATTCTCCGAGAGACCTAAATTCGCCATCGCCAATATATCCCCCGTCTCGACATCCATCACTATAGCTGTTCCCCACAACGCATTTTGGGCGATTAGTTGGTTGCGCAGAGCTTTATCGGCAACATCCATCAAGTCGAGATCTAGGGTTGTGACAACATCCAATCCATCCACCGCATCGACATTGTCGCCATCCACCACACGACCATAAAAACCACGCGCTATGCGTTGGCGTTTAACCTTGCCATCGCGCCCAGCGAGTGCTTCGCTCATAACTAACTCTACGCCATAGCCTCCTCCATTTTCGCTTTGAGGTTTACCGATTATACGAGCCCCCAAACCACTTTGAGGGTAGACTCTCTCGTCGGATTGGGTGAGGTTATATGTCATTCCCATATTCCAATTTAGGATTGGGAATCGACGCAATGTTTGCCACTCCGTATAATCTATCTCGCGAGGAAGAATCGCTACGGGTGTGTGGTCGCGTATGGTATCATACACTTTGATTGTCACAAACTCTTCGCCTCGCATTCGATCCCAGAATTGCCCCCATCGACTATCGCTTCGATATGCCGATGAATCCTTTATGAATTTGAGATTATATCGTTTTGTGCGTTGATTTTTGAATAGCTCCTTGTATTGATCCTTACTTCGATCCTTGAAATAATCAGACAACAACTCCGCCAACGAATCGCACTGTTCGTAGTATGTTTTGAGCGAATCGAAACCCTCCGATCCGAAATCCATCTCTACTTGATATTTGAATATTGAGGTGGCTAAGGGTTCGCCGTCGCGCGTGAGAACAGATCCTCGATGTGCTTTGATCTCTTGGTGCTTAAATATTCGACCCTCCAACCGTTCGGCATTGTGAGCAACCTCTGCCGAGAATGCTTGTACCCATATTAGTCGCGTGAAAATTATCACACCCAGCACTATAAAGAGTACATAAAGTACCCTCACGCGTGTGAGAATGTCGCTCTTAATATCTTTTTTTTGAGGTGCCATAATAGTTCTATGTTATAGTTTAGGTATTAATATATGGTTAATCAATTATAGTCGATGGCTCCACAGCCTCCTCTAATTTTATACCTCGTTTTTGGAGTTGATATTTGATTGCCGAGTTGGAGCTCTGCTGAAATCTTTCGGATTGAAACCTCAGCGACCTTTCGCGCAGAAGTTGCACTTCGCGCTCTAGGCGTGAGTATCGCATATCCATATGCAATGAAAAAAACATCACCATAATACTCACAAAAAACATTAATGCCACAGCCAACATGTATGGATAATATCGAGCAACCCCCTTATTTACCAATATATTACCCGATATTAGTTGCCAAAAAGCACTCGCTTTGCGTCGCCTCTCCATCCTTTCGGCACGTTTGCGTTCGTGTTCAGCAGCTTCGGCTTTTTCGCGTTCAATATCCTCATTGGCTTCGCCACTCTGCACACGCAGCACTTCGCGCCTGATTTTGCGCGCTAGCTCCGCCTCTTGTTCTTCAAGACGGCGTTGCTCCTCGATACTCTCGGGGGTGTGTTTTGGATCGAAATAGCTCTCCTCCATGGGTTTGTAATAATAGCTCTTTTGAGGGTGGGGATTATAGTTTTATCGCAGCACGCAGTTTCGCACTTCGCGAGCGTGGATTGCGCTCCACCTCCTCTAGGGTTGGTGCTTGTGCTTTGCGAGTGATAATATCGAATGGACTCGTGGTGCGACCATAAAAATCCTTTTCGACCTTACCCTCAAAATTTCCACTCTTCATAAAGTTTTTGACCAATCTATCCTCCAACGAATGGTAAGATATTACCACCAATCGCCCCCCTGGACGCAACACCTTCATGCTCTGCTCCAACGCCATCTTCAACGCCTCCATTTCGCCATTGACCTCTATGCGAAGTGCTTGAAATAGCTTGGTCAAAAATTTAGACTCCTCTTTTTTGGGGGTGCATGGTGCCACCGCAGCAACTAGGTCGGCTGTGGTTTCGATGGGCGCTAAGCCTCTGGCTCGCTCCACGCAGTTTGCCACTTTCCATGGGGTTTGGATTTCGCCCCAATCCCTAAAGATTCGGATCAACTCCTCGTTCGAATATTTGTTGACAATATCGCGTGCGGTGAGTTTACCACGCTGATTCATACGCATATCCAATGGAGCTTCGCCTCTAAACGAAAATCCCCTATGCACCGCGTCGAAGTGGTGCGACGACACTCCCAAATCGGCAAGTATTCCATCTACCTTATCGACACCTCGAAGCCTAAGAGCCCCTCTCAAAAATCGAAAGTTGCTCTCCACATAGTGAAACCTTTCATCCCCCTGTGGTGCATTAGCTTTAGTGTCGGCATCTTGGTCAAACGAATATAGTTTTGACGAAGAGTCCATACGGCTAAGTATGTGGCGCGAATGTCCACCCCCACCAAATGTGAGGTCGGCATAGATTCCCCCAGGTTGAATATTCATCAAATCTACAGACTCTTGCAGTAGAACGGGGGTGTGATATGTCGAGGATGTGTTGCTCATATGTTTTGTAGATTAACTTTAGGGCGTAAAGTTAATGATTTATGGGCAAAAAGTGTTACATTTGTATAATAATTTTTATCACCTAACTCCATATCACTCATGGCACAAATAGATCTACGCAAAATCATCGGCTCGAAGTCTGCTAAATTGGCTAAATATATACCTGGATTTATATATTCGTGGCTCAATAAACTTCTTCATGTAAAGGAGCTTAACGAGATTATTGAAGCTGGATGGGAGTATGAACCTCAACGATTTTTACGTGCTTTTTTTGAGCGTCAAAATATCACCTACTCCGCTCAGGGACTCTCCAAAATTGACCCTTCGGGGCGTTATATGTTTGCATCGAACCACCCATTTGGGGGTATGGATGGCATGATGATAGCTGACCTTATGATTGCTCATTTTGGCGATGCGAGGGTTGTGGTTAACGATATTTTGATGAACCTTAAACCTCTAGCTCCCATTTGGATACCTGTGAACACTCTCGGCAAACAGAATGCCGAATATGCCAAAAAGTTCGACCAAGAGCTGAGTGGCGATCTTCCGATTTTGACATTCCCTGCAGGGTTATGTTCGAGAGTCTTTGATGGCAAGATTCAAGATCCTCAATGGAAAAACACCTTTATTCGTAGAGCGCACGCCACAAACCGAACTATCGTTCCTCTTTATGTCGATGGCACGCTCCACAAGGGTTTTTATCGTCTATATCGTTGGCGCAAAAGATTTGGCATTAAGGCTAATTTAGAGATGCTTTTGCTTGTTGATGGAATGTTTCGTCAAAAAGGGCGAGATATTAAAATAGTTGTCGGTGAGCCTATTAGTCTTTCGGAACTTTCGGCTATAGGGTCACCTTCTGAGCAGTGTGCTTTTGTACGCGACAAGGTTTATGCTCTTAACCAGATTTAGACCCTATCTATATTTTAGACTCTCTCCATTCGATGGCGCACTTTACAGCTGAGCATTCGTTGTTGCGACGGATCTCGAAGAGTGCGCTGTTGTCTCGTTGCTCATACTCCACATTTAGGGTGTCGCCAAAATAACATTCATTAATATATTGTAGATCGACACGCAGGGGTTGTTCCGACTCTAATCTATCCATTGCGACCCTGTCGAGCATCAAATCTATGTAGCGAATAGCATTCACATGGCGGTTGAAATCAATATCCGAATAGACCGCTTTGTGGGAGTGCGATACTGTCGTGTCATCCACCGCCGATATTTTGTGCGGAGGAGCTATTGGTGAGGGTATATCGCTCAAAATATAATCCTCATAATTTTTATGTAACTTAGTGAGATCTATCGCTTTGCGTGTCGAAAGATCCAACATACACCATTGCGATACTGCGCCACCTATCACTCTCCCTTCGGAGTTCGAGATGGTGAAGTTGCGCGTCGAAATGAGTCGTCGATAATCACCTATCCAAGTGGTCACATAGATGGTTTCAAATGCACGAGGTAGATAATCGACCTCTATGGCAAATCGCGAAAGCACCCATGTGTAGTTCTCCTTGTTGAGCTCTCCAACGCCAAAACCCTTTGATTCGGCATCCAATCCTGCGGTGTTGAGCACCTTGCATATAAGTGTAGCTATCGAGGTTCGAAATGTCAAATCGACATCCTGTTGTTCGATTGTGATGGTGTAGGTTGTAGGTTTCATAATAACTGAGAATTGCATTTACGTAACAAACATACACAAAAAATCCTATTAATTATATTTGAAACCAAAAAAATTGTACCTTTGGCTATCATTAAAACTACTTAACACAAAATAAATATGACAACAATATCGACCTACACACTCTCGTGTGGCGACATCGAGATGATGGTTACAAACTTCGGAGCACGCGTAATGACGCTCCTTGCTCCCGACCGCAACGGCAAAAAAGCAGATGTTGTGATGGGATATAACACCCCACAAGAGTATTATACCGACAACGAAGAGCGATTCTTTGGCGCAGTGTGCGGACGCTTTGCCAATCGTATAGCGAAGGGTTGTTTCGAGATTGACGGCGCGGAGTATCACCTCCCTATAAACAACAATGGACAATCGTTGCATGGCGGACTAAAGGGTATAGATAGCGTGGTGTGGGATGTCGTGGAGCAGAGTGCTAACGCAATATTGTTCAGATACATATCACCCGATGGCGAGGAGGGTTACCCTGGCGAGCTCACCATAGATATGAGCTATGAGCTCACTTCTGACAATGAGTTTGTGATTAAATATCGCGCCACAACAACCGAATCTACCGTTGTTAACCTCACGCACCACTCCTACTTTAACCTTGCAGGCGAGGGCGAAGGCGACATTCTCGACCACACGATGCAGATAGATGGAGATAAGTTTGTCCCAATTGACGAGGTGTCGATCCCTCTGGGTGATTTGCGAAGTGTCGAGGGTACACCCTTTGATTTCCGCACTCCGAAGGTTATAGGTCGTGATATTTCGCTCGACGATGAGCAACTAAAGATGGGCAGTGGGTTTGACCATAGTTGGGTTATAAATGGCTCGGGGTTGCGTTTTGCGGTGGCGGTTGTTGACCCTAAGAGTGGGCGACGCATGGAGGTTTACACCGATCAGGTGGGCATGCAGTTTTATAGTGGTAACTTTATATCGGGTAGAATATCATCTAAGGGGGGCGATAAGAGCTATCTTCATCGCGGAGCTTTGGCGCTTGAGACGCAGCTTCTTCCCGATTCGCCTAATCAGCCACAGTTTCCTACGTCGAGACTTGATCCAGGGGAGGAGTATAAACATACATGTATATATAAATTCACCGTAGAGTAGAAAAGTAATTAGTACTGTTCGATAAAAATTGTATCTTTGCTCATAGGTAATTTATGTTTTTTGCGAATTAAAATTAACCTAAAAAGGCTAATTCGCAAAATACAACTCATCGGTCAAGAATATCGCTTACCGATGAGTTTTTTATCTTTAATCATCTCATTTTATCGCTTACCATTCACGAAAACTAGCCTATTGAGCACACCG
>JBCQUZ010000170.1:0-3245 GCA_047173645.1 Rikenellaceae bacterium | reverse complement strand
GGGCTATATTTATCTATTTTGTGGTTTCACAGAATTACGACAAACTCTATCTACGTCCGAAATATAAGATGAAAGATATTGATTGTAATAACTTCCTGTGTCGGACACTAAATGATACAGTATACAATTAGAGATATGAGCCATTTTGTTTTGGAAATATCGGGCGCACTTGCCCTCTTCACTCGACCTGAGTTTAAGGTGGAGCGAATGAGCTACGAGGTGATTACACCCTCGGCTTGCAGAGCGATATTTGAGGCGATATATTGGCGACCCACAATGCGATGGGTGATTAAGGAGATTGCGGTGCTGAACCCTATATCTTTTACCCATTTCAAGCGGTGCGAGACTGCGGCTGTGGCGCACCCTGCCAAGACCGAAATACTTGCTGATCGCACCCGACAGCTCCGTAGCTCGGTAGTGCTTCGTGATGCTAAATATAGAATTAAAGCGGAGCTTATCGCTTACGATGGAGCAGCCGAAAAACACTGTGCGATGTTTCGCCGCCGAGCTATGAAAGGGCAATGCTTCACACAGCCATACTTAGGTTGCAGAGAGTTTGCTTGCGATTGGCGATTGGTTGCTGAGGGCGAGGATTTGCAACCGCCAATAGACGAAACCAAAGATTTAGGAACGATGCTCTACGATATGGATTTCGAGAACCGAAAACCGATATTCTTTAGAGCCAAAATGATAAACGGAGTAATAACGCTATGATAATAGAGTCACTACATAACCACTACTTAAGCGAGGTCGCCAAGGGCAATCCACTCTATCCCCCTGCTGGGATGGAGCTGAAGCGCATACACTTTGTTGTGGTGATCTCTGCCGATGGTGTTTTGGTCGACATTGAGGAGCGTGAGGGGATGATGCACGTTATCCGCTCACGTCAACGTGGTGGCAAAGATGCTTGTAATATTCCCAACTATATGTGGGATTCACTTGGTTATATCACCGCTGAGCCATTCCGTGCAATGGTCTCAGAGATCTCTCAGAAATTCCCAGATAGTCTCAGTTTGCGAGCTGTTCGCAACTTCTACTATCGAGGTGTCGAGCAATTAGAGGCGCACCCACTTTGGAAGAAAATATCTTCAAAGAATGGTCACAACCTAACTTTTCGACTATTAGGCGAAGATAAGACAGCAGCCGAGCAGCAAGAGCTAATCAAACCACTAAGTAAGTCTGTTGCCCTCTCGCACCCCAAAATCTACATAAACGGAGCAGCAGGAACAGGAGCAAAGTTAGTCTCGTATGGCAGAAATTTAGGCTATGAGTCTTACGGATTAAAGGGTGGAGAAAACGCCTCTATCCCAACCGACATAGCCGAGGGGTACGCCTCAGCAATCACCGCCCTAAGACAGATGAATGGCGTGGGCAATAAGGTGATTGGGGATGTTACATTTTTATACTTCGACAGAGAAATCATCGCCTTAGCACCCAATGCTGCTCGTATATCCGTGAGGCTGCATATAAAAGATTGCGACACCTCAAAGCTCCTCGACAAAGAGCTACTATCTCAACTAATGATACTCGCCCCTTATGGTGATATGAAACGCTTATCATCGCAATTCATAGTCGACTTTGTAGAGGCATTTATAACGGACAAACCTCTACCAAAACAGATTCTTAACCTACTGCTAAAATACAAGGGCTTCCACCCAACACATATAGAACTATTACGCAAATACCTAAATATAAATGATATGGCACTAAACACCGATTACACAAATACGGGCTACCTTTTGGGGCGTATGCTCGCCATCGTGGAGCGTGCGCAGACCGCCTCACAACCGGGGATCAACTACACAATCAAGGATCAGACCTATGCTACAATGTCAGTAACCCCTGCTGCACTTTACAACAGAGTCTTCTCTTTGTCTGTCAATTACTTCCGCAGAATACCACGTCAAGGAACACAGGTATATCTGAAGATGTTGCTCTCCGAAGTTACCAACAAACTATCGGACGGCATACCAATGCGCCTATCCTTAGAGGATCAAGGGCGATTTGCACTCGGCTACCAGCATCAATTCCAATCATTCTATACCAAACGAGAGAGCGAAGATGAGCGAGATAATTAAAAACCGATATGAATTTATATTGCTGTTTGATGTCAAAGATGGCAACCCAAACGGAGACCCCGACAACGACAACGCTCCACGAACAGACCCTCAGACTGGCGAGGGAATAGTAACCGATGTCTGCCTAAAGCGAAAGGTGCGCAACTACGTTCAGATGGTTTGTAGCAATGAGGCTGGCAAACGAATATATGTCAAGGAGCGAGCAGTTTTGAACAAGCTAATAGACGAAGCCTACGAGCAGCCCGAAATGGAGGAGGTCGAGGGCTACGACAAAGTGCACCAAGCGAGAGAGTGGATGTGTGCTCAGTATTGGGATATTCGCACATTCGGAGCTTTGATGACAAGTGGCAAGAACGCAGGAGCAGTTAGAGGCCCTGTGCAGATGACTTTCGCCAGAAGTGTTGAGCCGATAATCCCCGTTGACAACTGCATCGTTCGCCAAGCTGTCGCCACCGAAAAAGAGTCCGAAAAGCAGAAGGGAGAGAACAGAACAATGGGTCGTAAATATTCTATACCATACGCACTCTATGTTGGATATGGATATATCTCTGCAAACTTAGCATCGCAAAGCAACTTCACCGAGGCTGATTTAGAGCTCTTCTGGCAGGGTTTGGAGAATATGTTTGAGGATGACAGATCCTCTCTACGTGGTCAGATGGCAGTGCGTAAGCTCATAATTTTCAAGCATAATAGCAAGTTAGGTAACGCTCCAGCAAGCCGACTCTTCGACCTTGTAGAGGTTGCACCAAAAGATACAGCGAGTGTATCCCGCAACTTCAAAGATTACGAAGTAACGATAAACCGAGAAGCCCTCCCCAAAGGGGTAAAGCTGATCGAAAAGATATAGGTGTCACGTACCTTAAACGTGTGGATTGAAATAATTTTGGTTTTGAGTTTCCGATGTGAGACAACCTATGCTCCCTCTTTCGAGAGGGAGCTATTCTGTTTAATAGAGACATAAGTCTTTGTGCATTTGATATTGAAAAATATTAGATATGCCTTTTATTAACAATTTACAATTATATGAATTTCAAACACTTAGTAGAGACACAGCTACTGCAAAGCAGTAGTCGTAGTAATTGCGCTCAAAAGAGCGGTATGTATGATGATTTTGCTTTCAAGGTGCTTCGGCTTTACAGCGAGGCGACAGACCATCGAGAGTTTGTC
>JBCQUZ010000040.1:0-21123 GCA_047173645.1 Rikenellaceae bacterium | reverse complement strand
TTAATAAGTAGTGTGGAGAAATATCAAATGTATGAATTAGAGATCCTCTTACTTTACTTATTTTGTGAGCGTTAATGTTTCGCCAAATGTAAAAGGAGAAATAGGGCAAATTAGCGATAGGTCTTTTGATGTGTCGCCCGACCCAAAGTCGAAATTATCGGTGGAAGAGAATGTTATGTGTGCCCCTTTGGAGAATCCAAATCGAGCGTAGTAATCCACTAACCACTCTTCGCTAGGTATAAGGACGGTGGCAATATAACCATCACTCTTTATTTTGTCCATCGCGGCATTCATCAACATCGACGCATATCCGCGACCTCGACACTCCGAATGGGTCGCTACACCATATATATATGCAATGCGTCCTTCGTCGCACATCATTGGGATAATGTGTAACATGGCAATGTATCGATTTTCGGAGTCGGTGATGTAGAGCATATTTTCGTGCGAAAAGTGCTTTTGTAGAAAATGATCCATGAAACTATCCTCGTCGCCAAATACCTCGCGCCACAATCGCTTGCATTGAGCTTCGTGGTGGTGGAGATGTATGGCTGTATATTTAACTTGTAGATCTGTAGGGTAGTAGGATAGTTTCGATTTGCGAAGCCCCTCGATTCCCATATCCTCTTCGCGATTTATGTGTGTGAATGAGGGGGGTAAACTTCGAGTAAATAGTTTGTTGATTGCGGAGTAGATCCCTGTGTATGATGTGTCGCACTTTTCGATATGTGTGCAGAATGTAGAGTCGTTTATCGCCGAACCATATGTGAATGCTACAACTTTGCTATCTATGATTATCACCCCTCCGCAAAGCTCTAGCTCCTCGAAATTTTCGAATGCTTTGGTGATAGCCATAAGTTCCGAAGATGGTGTAGATAGATCCTCCCCTCGCTCTTCGCGCCATTTGTGGCAAAGGGCTAAACACTCTTTAAAATGTTTGTTGCTTAAGGGTTGGTAATCATAGCTATATAGCTTTTCGAATTGATTGAAGTGGTTGCGCTTGGGTTGGTATCTTTTGCCCGAAAGTGATTCGAGGTCGGAGCGTAGGTAGATATAATCTTCCATATTTCGATCTGAATGGAAGGCAAAATTGTCGTGATGTACAGCATTTAATGTTGAGCGACCTTCGTCGGTAAGTCCAATTATTCGTAATCTTTGACCATTTGTGTGAGCATCTTGTGCAAGTTGTGGGATTATGCGTGCAAAATTATGCGATCCATCACATCTGATAGGTTGCATATATCCAAGTTCGTCACCACCTCCAATCCTAAATCGGATAATGAGATAACCCTCTATAATAGCCCAAGCACTACCAAAAGTCGTTTGCCAACAATACATATTGGCAAACGACAAATCGCAGTTACGAATTTTGCTACATTTCGTGTAGCTCTCTATTAACTCTCTATGAGATAGCTCTATATCTCTAAATTCTATCATCAACAATCTTCTCTTTTACTCCTCGACAGCTTTGAGCGACATATCTAGTGATTTGATTTGGTGAGTTAAAGCTCCAACCGAAATAAAATCTACGCCACACTCCGCATAATCTCTAAGTGTCGCAAATGTGATGCCACCGCTCGATTCAGTCTCCGAACGTCCTGCAACCTTCTCGATAGCAACGCGAGTGAGCTCGGGCGAAAAGTTGTCGAACATAATACGGTCGGCACCTCCTGCGGCATAAACCTCATCTATATCCTCTAATGTACGAACCTCGCACTCGATTGGAATATTCTTGCCTTTAGCTGCCAAATACTCTCTTGCTCCACGCACAGCATTGCCCACTCCGCCAGCAAAGTCGATATGGTTATCCTTAAGCAAGATCATGTCGAAAAGTCCCATGCGGTGGTTATCTCCACCTCCGATTTTAACAGCCATTTTATCCAATACGCGCATTCCTGGAGTGGTTTTGCGAGTATCCAAAATCCTTGTGTGTAGACCCTTTATGTGATTTACATATACAGCTGTTTGTGTAGCTACACCGCTCATCCTCTGCATGATATTGAGCAAAATGCGCTCCGCCTGCAATAGGGATTGCATACGTCCCGATACATAGAATGCAACGTCGCCCATCTTAACGCGGTCTCCATCGTTTAGAATTTGCTCAAATTTCATATCAGGATCTAATCTATTGAGCACCATTTGTGCCACTTCGATTCCTGCGATCACACCCTCCTGTTTGCAAAGCAACTTCATGCGTCCCACTTCTGCGGCTGGAATACAACAAAGCGATGTGTGGTCACCATCGCCAATATCCTCTTTAATACATAGCTCAATGAGCTCCTCTACGAATGGTAGATATTCTGGTTTTATCATCTGTTTTGATTTTTTTGTTATGCGCAAAGTTACGATAAAAAAGTTGAATCTGAAAATAATATCGCCTCCCATTTATTATATGGCGCTTTTATGGGGGTGTGTTATTGATAATCTAAAATAAAATGATTACCTTTGTGTGTCGAAATGTTGATAAACCTAACCTAAAACCTAATTTATGAAAAACAGCTTCTTAAAAGTCATTCAGACTTTTATAATGCTTTTTGCTATATTGCCACTTTATGCGGTTGACTTCACGGTCGATCATCACCCTAGACTTTTGGTCAATCAGTCGGCAGTAGATCATGCAAAAAAGAGTATCGAAAAATATGAATGGGCAGAACAAAATGCCCAAGAATTAATCAAATTTGCTGATAATTTTAAAGTCCCTGCAAGGCGCGAATTTACAGTTAGTCGCCCTCCTCGCAAGTGGGCAAGTATGGGTTTTGTGCCCAAAGACATAGAGAATCTTTACACCGTAGGTTTGGCGTGGACACTTACTGGGAATGAAAAGTATCTAGCTAAGCTAAAGGGTTTTGTATTGGAGGTGTGCGACCCCGAAAAGGGTTATATCCCTGTGGGTGCAGCAACTACGGGTGTTGAGGTGCACGAAGGTGGCTTCTTCTTCTACTTCGCAGCAATTTGCGACATTCTATATAGTCAAGATGATATTTTTACAGCGGAGCAAAAATCTCAAATCGAGGCTGTTATGCGTGCATATCTCGATAAATCGAAAGATGAAATGCACCCTAATGGAATCATGAATCACCAAGCTAGTACCAATGCTTCGGCGGTGTTGGTGAGTATGTTTTTGCAAGATGAGGAGTATTTCACCCATTTTGTCGAAGCGGATGGTGGAATGATGGATCACATCGGAACAGGTGTTATGCCCGACGGTTGGTGGTTCGAAGCGACGGTTAACTATTGCTATCTTGTTACCGATATATATTTTAGAATGGCGCAGGTGTTCCAAAATAACGGTATAGATCTATATCGTATGAAGGTTGATTCACGACCTATGGATAAGGATTTTCATAATGCACCAGACGAATTTACAGGTATGAAGTTCGCAGTGTGGGGTGGTGAGCCTCGTCCATATCGTACATTATATGATATGGCGATGGCATATATCCCGATGATGGATGAAGATGGTGTTGTGTTGGCAAGCAACGATAGTGGCACTGTGGCACCAGCTGTATTCTATGAGTTGGCATATAAAGAGTATGGCGACAAGGAGTTGGCATGGGCGATAAGCAAAACTAAGCGTGATAGTTGGGTGTCGTTATTCTATGGAGAGGGTAAACTCCCCAAAGTTAGCGATCCACGTACCAAGTCGGCAACAGTTCCAAATGTTGGACTCACCGCTCTACGTTCGCAAAATAAAGATAAACAGGGTTCCGAGCAGTTGCAAGCATATGTTAAATATGGTTCGCATGGAGGTTGGCATGGTCACTTCGATCGTACATCATTGCAGGCGTTAGATAAATATGGACACAAATATTTCGGAACCGAAATGTGTTGGTTTGGTTACGGATCGGCTCAATACAAAGAATTAGTACAAAGTACTATAACTCATAATATGGTGATGGTTGGCGAAATGCAACAACAAGCTGTCCCTTCGGAGCAACCGATCTTCTATGCGGGAGATATGATGCAGGTGAGCCTCACTCAAACCGAGGCGATGTGGCGCGTTATACCTCGTCATAACTTCGATAAATTTCCACCTTGGGACGATACCGATTATGTTACGGAGCCAATTCTTCAACGTCGACTCTCGATTGTAACGGATGATTACTTGGTGATGTTCGACTATTTGAAATCTAAAGATGTGCGACAATATGATTTGTTAGCTCATCCATTGGGTTTTGTTGGTGTTCAAGGTGCTAAGAAGGTGGGGTCGGAGAGCGAAACAGTTTCGACAGATGGTAATTCGCCATTTAAATATTTCACAAATGGTCAATGGTATAAAGGTGGTGAGGATGTCGTGAAGTTTCAATTTAACGACAACGGTTTTGGGCTAGATTATTATCCACTATACCCAAAGAATGCCGATATTTTGTTTGCCAACTATCCAACAACAGGCAAGTGGAAAGAGGGATTTAAGAATAATCCAGATCGTAGAACTATTTCTGTGAGGGTAAACGCCAAAGATGTGGTGTTTGTATCGCTTATGGAGCCATACAAAACTGAGTCGGCAATCGAGAAGATAGATGTTGTGGGCGAAGATGAGATTGTCGTATATCTTAAGTGCGGAACGGTTCAAAAGATCAAGGTTAAAGATCTAAAGGCGAAAGCTGAAGATATTAAGGTTGAATTTACATCGACAACACCGAATGGAAAATCGAAAACAGAAACAAACTAAATATTTAAATTACCAACATGAAAAAACTATCAACCTTTCTGCTATCATGTGTAGCATTCTGTTCGTGTTCCAGCGCGGATAGTGCACTCCAACCGCAACTATATGTTGTGGATGGTGACCACAAAGCGGTTGTCGAGAAGATCAAGACCGAAGAGTGGGCGAAGGAATCATTCGCAAAAATTACCGATGCTTTGGAGCCATATGTGGTTCGCCACCAAGAGGATCCAGAGTGGATTGTGTCGCGTATTGCGATGTATTGGAAAGAGGGTGAGCACTACGATCAATGTTACCTTTTGAACCAAAACTGGGATTATGGTGAAGGAAACGCTCCTGTGCCAACACTCCGTTTCCCAGGTATGAGAACATGGAACAAATATTTCAATGTCGCACTAGAGGATCGTACTCCTTATTGCGAGACTGGAGATATGTGGGGAACTGACAGAACCGATCCAACAGCACCTCCAACACTTGTCCCTTACAAAGAGTCTGGTCACATGGTTCGCTCGAACAATGGCGAAATCATGGATATGGCGCGTAATGCAGCATATGTATATTGGGTAACTAAAGATGAGCGTTATGCAAAATTCGCAGCAGACATCTACTACAAATGGTTGGTTGGAACATACTACATGAACCCAATCAAGGATCCAACAAAATCGACAGGCGGTTATGGTGGTTGGGAGCCAGGAGGTATCTGTGGCTACTACGACTATGAGCAAATCCACGACGATTTGGGCGAGCGCGGTGCGATGATCTATGATTACTTGAAACCATACCTTGCAAAGTATAAAGATTCTCACCTTGAGTCAATTGACAAAACAACTAAGGAGGTTAACGACGAAGTTATGAAGCGCTTTATCGATTTGGGTATGATCCGCGGTGGAAAGCTAGGTAACTGGAATGTGAATGGTTTTGCACGTATCATGTCGCCAATTTTGGTGTTGGATAGCAACGATGCTTACGCAGATGGTAAGGGTCGCGAATATTATTTGGAGTATTTCTTGACTAAAACTACAGATCACCACGCTTGTTTGATCGATATTCTTGAATACTACGATCCTGTGACTGGTCTTTGGGATGAGTCTCCAGGTTACTCATTTGGTATTATCACAACACTTATGGATTTCGCGTCGATGTTGCACCCATTTGGAGTGGATATTATTGCAGAGAATGCGATTATGCAAAAGGCAGCTGAGGCTATCATCCCTTGGATGGATGCTAGAGGTAACCTTGTAGTGTTTGGTGATACTCGTGGTGGAGCGGCGGATTTCACAATCTTCGAGCGTCTACTCACATACTTCACAAAGGTAGGAGATACTGCTCGTGCAGATCAAATGGCAGAGATCATCGCTCAAGGTATCGCAAATGGAACATACTCTCGTAGCAACTCAAATTGGATTGGCATCACAACGCAAGTGCCTTTGAAGGAGGTTACTACATCGACTCCAATGAAGGATTTGTCATACTCTAAGCACCACCGTTTCTTCACTATGAAGGATTACAACGGATCGAACCAAATGATGGCTACATTCTATGGAGGTCGTAAGGGTAAGCACCTTACTCCTAATGGTTTGGCTGTTACAATCTACTATGATGGTTATGCTTTGGCTCCAGATGCAGCAGGTTATGAGTCATATTGGAGTGCCGATTTCAGCTACCACCAATCACCAACAGGATGTAACACAATTATCCCAGGATACACAGAGGGTGACATCGTTGTAAACAAGACTTTCCCTGCATTGACTGCTGAGGAGTATGTAAACACTGAGGCTCACGATTCATTCTACCGTATGGTTGATGCTACGGCAGATGAGAAGCGTCGTGTATTGGCGATGGTTCGTTGTTCTGAGGATGCTGGTTACTATGTAGACATCTTCTCGTCGGATCAATCAAACAACGACTATATCTTCCACAATGTGGGTGAGTCATTGACTCTTAAGAGCAAGGATGGCAAGGCGTTGACTACACGTTCGGCAAAAGATTTGGGTACTAAATATAACGATGCTTACTCATACTTCAAGAACCCACAAAAGGTTAAGTACTCAAACGACTTTATCGCTAATTGGGATGTTGCGGATGGAATCCAAGTAGATTTCCGTCACTTTGGAGCTCCATCGCGTGAATTGTATGTTGTTGATGCTCCATACTCTACTTTGTACCAAAACCTTACACCTAGTGGAGTTTCGGCATCTCCAGATGCTACACCAACTCTTATTATTCGTCAAAATGGCGTGAATGGTAAAACTTGTCCATTCGTTGGAGTTTATGAGCCACACAGAGGCAATGCTGTTGTAAAGTCTGTAGATCTAGTATCGTCATCTAAGGGTAATGTTAAATTTACAGTTACACTTGTTGATGGTCGAGTTGATACATATGACTATACTGTAGCTGATGGTTTGAAGGTTACTCGCAAGTAATCACGAATAATCGTATATAAATTTACGATTGACCTATGGGGTCGATTTCTCACAAGAGGAATCGACCCTTTTTGTGTGGATGCCTTTTTATATGGATACTTAGTGTAAAAAGCTACCTAAAAGTAGGTAATTCATAAAAAAAACATTATTTTTGTAGATGGTGAATAATGTTTATTTATGTAGCCTAAACAACTGAAACCTAACTTAAAAATATAACCACATTATGAAGAGATTTATCATTTCATTAGCTATGCTCGCTATTGTTTTTGGGGCGCAAGCTAAATTTAAAGAGTCTATCGGAGCCGAAGATTTTTCGAACTGGAAGAGTCCAAAATCAGTCAAAGAGGGGGTTGTAACCCTCAACTCGGGTGCTGAAATGAGCTATACATATCCAGAGACTAAGAATTATGGCAAAGGTTTCAGACATTACTATAATGGAGCGGATTGGAGCCTATATAAAGGAGTTGCGTTTGAGGTATATCTCGAAGATGAATCACCTGCTCAAATCGAACTGACATTTAGAGTCGCTCCCGAAAATGCAGAGCACTTGGAGCCTGTGAACACAGCAACAGTAAATCTATATGCCCAAGGGTGGAATAAAGTGTTTGTTTCGTGGGATCTATTCTCGCTCCGTGAGGGTCAACGAGGTACATTGCAAGGTGTGCATAATTTTTCGTTGAAGGCGACATCTGACGCAAATAAAAAGTTACAAATCAAAGATGTAGCTTTGGTTAAGGCAGAATCAGTAGCTTTGGAGTCTAATATCCAAGGTAAAGCCACAGAGGCAGGAGGCGTAGTGTGCTATGACCTAGAGGTAGGTAACGTAACCAACAAAACTCAATCAATACAACTCACACTCCCCGAATATGGATGGGAGGCGATGACAACAACTATCACCCCATCGGTTGTGACTTTGGCGGCGGGCGAGAGCACGAACGTAAAGGTCGAAGTGTCGCTGCCTGCGTCGTTGCCACAAGGAGCTAATGAGGTGCAGGCGATCAAGGCGGTAGCTAATGGTAACGCTTCGTCGGCTGAGGTTATCGAATTTACGACATCCGTAAAGGTGGAGTCTCCATTTATCGTTCATACGCCCGATGGTTGGGATGAGGTTATCGAGAAGGCGAAGAATTACGATTGGGCGAAGGTTGAATTTGATAAATATGATCGTAAGGCGGCAGAGTGGACATCTCCCAAACCAGCTATGGCAATCCCTTCGATGAATCCTCAGTTGGGTTACTATCTTTACCATACAAATCAAATAGATGAACTGATGGATTGCGCTGTGGCATATAGACTTACTGGAAAGAAGGAGTATGCTCAAAAATGTTTGGATGTAATCCGCGCAATTGTCGACGAGAAGACGGGATACCCTGTGACTTATCGTGTCAATCAAAATAACTTCGTTAAGGAGGGTGGAGTGTTCCAAAATGTGGCACGTACATATGATATGATTATGGATTCGGGGTTAATCACTGCCGAAGATCACCGCCTAATCGAGCAAACCTTCCGCCTATTTATCGAAACAGTGATGATGGGTAACGACGATGGAGGTATCGGAAACTGGGATTTGAGCGAACTTACGGGCGCTTTGTATTGTGCATTGATGGTTCAAGATTATCACCTAGCAAAGGCGATTATGAATGCTCCAACGGGAATCTATCAGCAATTTGCTCAAGGAGTTATGAGCGATGGTTGGTGGTACGAATGTTCGGTGGGCTACAATTTGTGGTGTGCGACAATGTTCTCGGAGGCAGCTGTGGCATTGCGTCCTTGGGGTTCGAACTTTTTGGATGAGCAGATCTCAATCGGAAAGGTATCGAGATATTCACTTATGCCTAACCGCTTGAAGCCAGGTTTGTATGGTATGGATTTCAATAAATGGGGCAAGATCGAAAATAACTCTATTGGAATCAAAAATATGTGGGATGCACTTGTGCCATTCCTCGACTATCGCGGAATCATGTTTGCGGTGAATGATGCACAAGAGACATCGGTGATTGGTGAGCCTTTCGAGATGGCGTATTACCTGTATCGTGACCCTGAATATGCGTCAGTAATTAAGATGGGATCGCATCGCGATCTGTTGTATGGAGTCCCTGAACTTCCCGATTTTGAGTCTAAGAAGAATAAACAATCGGCGTATGCCGACAATATCGGAGTTGTGCAGTTGAGATCTCAAACCGAGGGGAGAGAGCAACGCGAACAAATTCAAGCGGCACTACACTATGGATCTCATGGCGGTTATCATGGTCACTTCGATCGCACTAACTTGTTGAGCATGATGCGTTATGGAAGAAGTTTTTATAACCCTGAGATGATTTGGTATGGTTACCAAAGTTACAACTATAAATTCTTGGTTCAAACATCAATGACCAAAAATATGGTGGTTGTCGACCAAAAGATGCAGGAACCTCAAGAGTCAATGCGTACATTTTTCTATACGGGAGATATGGTTCAAGCAACTTCGGTCGAGACAAATGCACGATGGAGTAACCCACCCTACGGAGGTATGATCTATGGCGATAAGGCAGATTATACATTCCAACAAAAGGCGTGGGAAGAGGGTCGCACATTTGATTATGCGAAGGATGAACCAGCCTATGGCGAGATCACAGATTACACGGAACCAATCCTTCAACGCAGATTGATGGTGATGATGGATGATTATATGGTGTTGGCAGATTATATCGAAGCCGAAGAGGAGCACACATACGATTGGTTGTTCCAAATGAAGGGTTTCAAGGAGCTTTCGGCACCTAAAAAATCATTCCTACGTCACGATAATCAATTGGGTGATTGCCCACTAGGTGCGGCGCAATTCTTCACATATTGCGATTGGTACTCAACCGAAGGCACCGTGCGTTCGAGCTACGAAATGTTGTTTGGCGAGGGTAGTGACAACGCTGGAACGAGAGCTCCAAATAGCGAAGATGGAGCTATCAAAATAGACCTTTTCAATGCTTGGCCTCTTCAAGCGGAGGTGACCGTGGCAACAGTTCCCGAATCACACGGGGTGGCAAAGCAGTTGTGGTATGGAGTTGAGGCTGATGGCAAAAAGATATTGGCAGATAGCACAGGCGCATGGATTTTGGGAAGTCGAGATATATCGCTTAATATTAAAGGTACTAAAGAGTTAGTGTTAAAAACACAACTTAAAAACAAACCATCGAACAATACAATTTTCTGGGGAAATGCCAAAGTAATTCTCAAAAATGGTAAGGAGGTGAGCCTAGCGTCACTCCCCGTGAAGTATAACAATACGCTTCAACCATCGAAAAAGAGTGCAGACTATTATGGTGGCGAAGTGAAGTTGGGCGGAGCTGTAGTGAAGAGCTCATTGCCTGGAATGCCTGAAAATTACGAGAAAGAGGCGACAATCACAATCGACCTTTCGGGATTAGATGTGGCGACTTTCGAAGCGCGAATTGGAGGCGATTATCCACTCGGTGACGAGACTCAACGTCGTAGAACAATGAATGTTAGATCGAATGGTAAGCAAGCGCAGTTCTTGTCGGTGGTTGAGCCATACGAAAACAAATCGGTTATTAAGAGCGTTGTGGCAAAGAGTGCCGATCAACTTATCGTGGAGCTTACGGATGGTCGTCGCCAAGAGATCACAATTTCGAACTTAGCGACAGATCCTGACAACATCATTATTGATGTTAAGGAGTATAAGGGAGGAAAATTACTTCGCGAGGAGAGAGCAGAAAACAAATAACCTATAAAATATATATAAGAATGAGAAGAGTATTATTAATGTTAATGATGGTGGCGTTCGCTCTGCCGATCTTTGCTGGAAATCCAATCTTAAAGAAGGGGAAGAAGGATTTTATGTATCTTGCCGACCCTGCAGCAGAGGTATTTAATGGCAAAGTATATGTCTATTGTTCGCATGATCAAGATACGGCAGTTAACTATAGCACAATGCAAGATTATGTGATCCTGGAGTCTAAAGATCTTAAGAAGTGGAAGAACCATGGCGTTGTGATCTCACCTCGCGAATATTCATGGGCTCAAGGTCAAATGAATGCTCCCGATGCAGCTTATAAAGATGGTTGGTATTACTTCTACTTCCCATACGATAAAACCCATATCGGTGTGGCAAAGAGTCGCAACCCCGAAGGTCCATGGGAAGAGGCGGTGACTGATAAGATCACCTCGATATTTGACCCCACGGTATTCGTTGATGATGATGGTCAAGCATATATCTTTGGTAATGACACCAAAATAAATATTGGTGATAAGGGTCGTCATATCATGGGAGCGAAGCTCAAAGATAATATGATTGAGTTGGATGGCGAGTGGGAACGCCTCAGCGAAGAGGAGGTTAACGAAGCGGTACATATCTTCAAACGCGATGGTAAATATTACTTCACAGGTCGCAAAGGGTGGCGTACAGGTTATTGGATGGCTGACTCTCCAATGCCAACAAGAGATAAAGGATATGCAAAGTTTATGGGTTACATCACCCCCGAACAACGCGATGCTCCAGCGCATAACTCATTTATCGAATTTAAGGGAGATTGGTATATCTTCTATCAACGAGGCGATGTGAATGATGGAACTTTCCACCGTCGCTCGGCTTGTTTCGATAAAATATACTTCAACGCGGATGGTACAATCCAACCAGTTGAATATACATTAGATTAATTACTAACTAAAAATAACAACCAAAATGAAAAAACAACTAGTATCATTAATGGCACTTTCGCTCTTTGCGGTGGGGTGTCAAGGCTTCGCCTATGAAGTCGAAAAGAGTGATACGGGGGTGGTTATCCATAAGGATAGCTTGCTTATTGGGGTCGAAGTTATCGACGATGCCATTGTGCATGTAACCAAGAGTATAGCAGGCGCTCCCGAATCAAAAATTCCAGATTATGTCACTGTGCTTGAGCCTCAAGGGGTGCAATGGAAGATGAAAAAATCTTCGGGCAAGGTGATTATCACAACTGCGGAACTCAAAGTTTCGATAGATGAAGATGGCGTAATCTCTTATGAAAATAAGAATGGTAAGGAGTTAGTTGCCGAGACTAACGATGTGACCTATATCGACCCATCAAAGAGTAGTGGTAGCGCTGTGTCGCAATCATTCACCGTGGGTAATGAGGCTCTGTTTGGTTTGGGTCAATACCAAAGTGGTATCATGAACTGGAAACATGTGCCAGTGCGCATGGAGCAATTTAACCAAGAGGTTGCCATCCCATTCTTGATGTCGACAAAGAATTATGGTATCTTGTGGAACAACTATAGTATCACAGATTTCAATAAAGCTGAAAATGAGATTACATTCGAGGGTAAAGCTGTTGTTGCAACTAGCGAAAAGGAGGCAGCTCCAATCGTTGCAAAGAACAATAGCCACACCGAAACAGAGAATGTGATCCAAGCAAAGGCAAAGATCAAGGAGGCAGCAAATGTTCGCGAGACAACATTTACTCCAGATCAAACGGGTTACTATACATTCTTCGTAAAGAGTGATAATGCTAACCGTATGCGTGGTGATATTAAGCTAATCATCGATGGCGACCATGTGATTGATTACACAACTATCTGGGTGCCAACAACATATTCTGGTATCAAATATTTGCAAGCAGGCAAAGAGTATGCTGTGGAGTTCCACAATACAGGAGCTAAGATCCCAGGTCAAGTATTCTACAACAAACCTGATTTCAATAAGACAGTATTTAGTAGCGATTACGGTTCGACGATTGATTACTATGTAGTAGCTGGAGATAGCCCAGCTGAGGTTTTGGCACTTAATAATAAGTTGACAGGTTTTGCTCCAATGTTTGAGCGCAAGGCGTATGGTTTTTGGCAATGTCGCGAGAGATACCACGATCAAAAGGAGTTGCTCACAATCGCTAACGAGATGCGCGAGCGTGAGGTTCCTGTAGATGTTATTATCCAAGATTGGTTCTATTGGCCAGATGGAAAGAAGGGTCCAGAGTGGGATCGCAAGAAGTATCCAGATGCAGCTGCTATGGCTAAGGAGGTTCACGACCTTAATATGAAGATCATGGTATCTGTATGGCCAGAGGTGAGCAATGAAGAGGTGCTTGATACATATGGAGTTAAGGATCGTCGAATTGGTGGCAAACCAGCTCTTGATGTATATGACGATGCTGTGGGTGCCACATTCTACAAAATGTTGAGCGACTCGATGTTCCACAACGGTATTAACTCTATTTGGTTGGATGGATCGGAGCCAAGTGCTCGCCCAGGAATCAAATCAGAGACTGCGGTTGGCGAGTTTGGAGAGGTTGCAAATGTATATTCGTTGAAGGTTTCGGAGGCTGTATATAATGGTAAGCGCAATGAGTACCCTAATGAGCGTGTAATGAACCTTACACGTTCGGCATTCTCGGGTCAACAACGTTATGGTATGGCTACATGGTCGGGCGATGTTGCTGCGACATGGGAGCAATTGGAGGAGCAGGTATCTGCTGGTGTGAACTTCACTATGGCGGGTGTTCCATACTGGACACACGACATTGGTGGATTCTTCCGCGACTCTAAATCAATGAACCCAATCTATGATAATCAATACACCAACCCTGAGTATATTGAGTTGTTGGCACGCTGGTTCCAATTTGGTGCATTCTCGCCAATCTTCCGTATCCATGGTTATGTATCGGAGACTGAGATTTGGAACTATGGAGAGGAGTTTGAGGATATGGCTCGCAAGTTTATAGATTTGCGTTACCAACTTTTGCCATATATCTACTCTGCAGCATGGAAGGTAACCTCAGAGGGTAATACCCTTATGAGCCCTGTGGTATTCCACTATCCACACGATAAGAATACTTGGATTTTGAAGGATCAAATCATGTTTGGCGAATCGCTAATGGTGTGTGTTGTAACAGAATATGAGCAACGTCAAAAGACCGTTTACCTACCAAAAGATATATGGTACAACTTCTGGGACAACACTCTTATGCCAGAGAAGTGTGGTAAAACAGTTGTTTCAACTCCATTCGATCAAACACCAATCTTTGTGAAGGGAGGATCAATCATTCCATTTGGCCCAAAATTGCAATATGCAGACCAACCAACTAATGAGCCAATGCGTATTAAGGTTTATCCAGGCAAGGATGGCGAATATACTCTATATTTAGATGATAACGTAACAAACGACTACGAGAAGGGTATCTACTCGGAGGTTAACTTCGCATATACGGAGGCAACTCGTGAGTTTACAATCACTAAGGGCAATGGCGATTATATCGACTTTGCATCATCACCTATGACATTTGTTGTCGAGATCGTTGGTAGAAGAGATACTCAAACGGTATCATTTGCAGGAGAGGAGCTTAAAATTAAATTATAATAACTAAAAATGATGAAAAAACTATTAATTATTGCATCTTTTGTAGTTGGTGTCATCTTCTCTGCTTCGGCGCAGAGTGATGTCAAAATTCCAACTCCAGAGGGTCTACCAACAGGATACCCACGTATCCACATTACCACCGAAGAGAAGAGTGATTTAGTAAACACCATTGCCAATGAAACATGGGCTAAGGGGGTGAAAGATGGAATCCACAAACGTATTGATAAATATGTAGATCAACATGTTACCGATCCGACATGGATGCCATCACGCCTACTTATGCACTGGAAGTCTATGAATTCGGAGATCTATATCAAGGGTGGTGTATATTCGCACTCAGATGGTAAAGCTCCAGTTCCAACAGTTCGTTTTGCAGGTGCGAGAGATGGAACCACCGACTATGCAGCGCCATCATTGGAGGATATGATGCCATATATGGATGACGATAGAGGTCTATATTTGCGCAATAAAACTCGTGAGGGTAGCCCATTTGAGTGGGTTAGTCAATCTAAGACAGGAAATATTGTCCCTAACTGGAATGATCGCATCTTGAATTTTGCTCGCGATGCAGCGTTCTTGTATTGGTTGGAGGGCGACGAGAAGTATGCAAAGTTTGCTTATGATATTTTTGATGTCTATATGCAAGGTATGTACTATCGTAGCGAGCCAATCGACTTGAACCATGGTCACAACCAAACTCTTGTAGGATTGGTATGTTTCCAAGTTATCCACGAGAAGGCGTTGAAGAGCGTATCGGAGACTTACGACTTCTTGCACGCATATATCAAAGCTAACAATGGCGACGGTATGGCAAACTATGAGGTTACAATCAAGAAGTGGATCGACATTATCATCCAAAACGGTGTGCCTCAAAACAACTGGAACCTACACCAAGCAAATGTTATGCTTAAGGCAGCAATGGTGCTTCAAGATGATGCTGATTATGCAGATAAGAAGGGTCGTCAATATTATATCGACTATTTGTTGAATGTAACATCGCCTCGCCAATGGTCTATGACTAAGTTGCTTGATTATGGTTACGATTCAAATAATGGAATTTGGGCAGAGTGCCCTGGTTATTCTCAAGGTGTAACCAAGGAGGTTATGGCATTTATTGCTGATTACGAAACTGCATTCAATTTTGATCTTATGCCTTACTATCCAGTAATGGAGAAGGCGGTGCGTGTGCTTCCTCAATATTTGTTCCCTAACTACGAAACTGTTGCATTTGGTGATTCAAACTATGGTCACTTGACAGGTGAGGCTATGCGCGACATAGTGGTGCTTGCTCAAAAGAGTGGCGACAAGAAATTGGAGGAGGAGTTCACAGCGATGTATAGACTCTTTGAGCCTGAGTCTGGAAATACTCAAGATAACAAACCACGTCCTGCGGAGATCGCATCATTCTTCCAAAGCAAGCCTGTTGTGCTTAACGACAAATACAAGGCAGGTAAGTTGAGCGACTATATCACTCAAACATTCCATGCACCAACAGTTAGTTGGTTCGTACAACGTATGGGCGAAGGTAAGGATGGTATGATGGTGTCACTCAATGGATCTTTGGGTAACCATATGCACGCAAATGGTATCAATATGGAGCTTTACGGAAAGGGTATTGTTCAAGGAGCTGACCCAGGTAAGGGTGCTAACTATTTGCAACCTGCATATTTGGAGTACTATTCGCAATTCCCTGCACACAACACAGTTATGGTCGATGGAGTATCGTCATACACCGAGATGTTGAGCTACCATGGTTTCGAGGTTGAGGGATGTTATCCTGAGTCGGAGCAACGCGAAGGATTCTATCCAGATGTAACATACTCAAATGTTTCGTTTATCGAGCCTGAGACTATGAGTGACCAAAACAGAACTGTAAGTATCGTTCGTACGGGTGAGACTACAGGTTACTATGTCGACATCTTCCGCTCAAAGCGTAAGAATGGTCAAGATCGTTTCCACGATTACTACTACCACAACCTTGGTCAAACAATGGAGATCCGCGACGCTGCAGGTAAGCCAATGGAGCTAACAGCAGAGGAGAAGGTTGGTTTTGCTGGTGGACACCTCTACGCTCTTGATTATATGTGGGGCGAGAAGTTTGCTGCAACATCTGAGGATTATCAAGTTGAGTGGAAGATTGACTTCGGAGGTAAGAGCGAGGATGTTTATATGAACCTTTGGATGAAGGGTGCCGAGAATCGTGAGATCATGAGCATCAACTCACCATCGTGCAAGTCGTGGAAGAACAACAAAAACTTCCCATATGAAGTTGATAAGGAGCCATACCTAACATTCATCGCACGTCAATATGGCGAGGCATGGAACGCTCCATTCGTTTCTATCTACGAGCCATTCACATCGACTGAGGGTAAGAGCATCAAGTCAATCAAAGGATTCGACGATGAGAATGGCGACAAGAGCTTTGCAGGTGTTGAGTTGGAGCACAAGTCAGGTCGCAAGGATTTCGTCCTTGCGTCATATGACCTAAAGATGGCTAAGTATAAGGATATGCAATCGAATGCAACATACACTATGATTGGTGTTGAGTCTAAGAGCGATTATGAGATCTTTATGGGTAACGGAACATCGGTTACTTATGGCAAAACCAAAATCGAGACTGAGGAGTGCGGCAACGTAGTTCTTAAGGTTGAGAGTGGGGTAGCGACTATCTATTGCGAGGTGCCAGCAACTATCACTGTAAATGGCAAGAGCAAAAAGTATAAGGTTGGAACACAATCTGGAGTTAAAGGGTTCTAAAATCTAAAACACGATGAAACAAAATAGATGTATGATCTTGGCATGCGCATCCCTAGCAGTAGGGTGCGCACAGCCACAAGAGGATCAAAAACCAAATGTGATCCTCATCTTGGCAGATGATATTGGTTATGGCGATATTGCAGCTTTGGGTAACAATATCATCCAAACACCAAACCTCGATAAGCTACATTCTGAGAGTGTTAGCTTTTCGCAATATCACGCATCGCCAACAAGCTCGCCAACTCGTGCGGCGCTTATGACAGGTCGTCACAACGACAACACAGGTGTATGGCACACCGTGAATGGTCGCTCTCAAATCCTTGAGCGCGAAACTACAATGGCACAAATCTTCAAGGATAATGGCTATGCGACAGCTCTTTACGGAAAATGGCACTTGGGCGACAACTACCCATTCCGTCCCGAAGATAAAGGCTTTGACGATGTGGTTATGATTCAAGGAGGTGGAGCAGGTCAAACTATGGATTATTGGGATAATGACTATTTCAATGATACATACACCCTTAAGGATGGTAAGAAGATCCAAATCCCAGGCTATTGCAACGATGTATGGTTCGATTATACCAAGAAATTTGTAGCAAAGAACAAAGCGGAGCGCAAACCATTCTTCTGCTACCTTGCGACAAACGTTGCTCACTCTCCATATTGGGTAGCTGACGAATATACAGCTCCATATAGAGGGGTTGAGAATGTTGCTCACGAAGCATTCTATGGTATGGTTGCTAACCTCGATGAGCATATCGGAGATTTGACAGCATACCTCAAATCTATTGATATGATGGATAATACCATCATTATCTTCACCACCGACAACGGAACAGCCCAAGGAGCTAAGGTCGAGGGTCACCGTTTAGATGGATTTGTATCGAAGGGTCAAAATGCAGGAATGCGCGGTATCAAGGCGAGTATGTATGAGGGTGGTCACCGTGTGCCATTGTTCATTCACTGGAAGGATGGTAAGATCTCGACAGCTAAGGAGGTGTCAGAGCTTACGGCACACTACGACGTATTGCCAACACTTATCGACCTTTGCGGTTTGGAGGTAGCTCCCGAGATTGCAGATAAGATGGATGGACAATCGCTTCGTCCGCTTATTGAAGGAAGTGATAGATCTGATTTTAGAAATAGATATATTGTTGTGGATTCTAATCGTAATAATCAACCTATCAAATGGTTCCGCACATCTGTTATGATTGGAACATGGCGTTTGGTTTGCGACGAGAACGACGAGAAGGAGTTGTATGACCTATTTACAGACCCAGAGCAACGCATCAATATCGCTGAAAATCATCCCGAAAAGGTAGCTGAGCTTTCGGCAATGTACGAAGAGTGGTGGGAGAAGAACTCTCCAAACTTCCCAGAGGAGCCATACTTTATTGTAGGTAACCCTGCCGAGAACCCAACAACTCTCTTCTGCCACGATTGGCGTACCGATAAAACTAGCCCATGGCAACAACACCATATCCGCATTGGATATGTCGACAATGGTCACTGGTTGGTACGTGTCGATGAAGATGGAAAATATCGTTTTAGATTGCGCCGTTGGCCAGCAGAAACAGGACTTAAGATCCACGACGAAGCACCTATCCGCCCAGCTATAGAGGGTACAAGTGTTACGGCAAGTGTCAAGGGTAAATCGTTACCAATCTATGAGGCTCAAATCTCGATTCAAGGTATCGAGGAGTCTTGCAAAGTCAAGGAAGGCGACGAATATGCAGAGTTTACTTTGGATCTCAAGAAGGGCGAAACAAACCTTAAAACATGGTTTAAGCAGAAAGGTCGTGACGATATTGGAGCTTACTTTGTCGAAATAGAGAAGATCTAAACGATCCCTAAATCCAAATTACAAATAAACAACTGTAGGTTTTGTGTGTGTCAGCACAAAACTTGCAGTTGTTTGTTATTGATATAATGCTAGTGAAAATTATAAAATAGTCGAATAAAATTATCTATAATTCAAAAAAAAAATATATCTTTGTTAGGTTAAAATCAAAACTTTATGATACTAGATCTACTTAATTATTCCTATTTTTCGCTCTTTTTGATCGTCGCACTCGGTTTTATTTTGGGTCGAATCAAGATCAAGGGGTTGTCGCTCGATGTCTCGGCGGTAATCTTCATTGCACTTCTTTTTGGTCACTTTGGAGTTATAATACCCAAAGAACTCGGTAACTTTGGATTGGTTCTCTTTATCTTTACAATCGGAATACAGGCAGGTCCTGGATTCTTTGATTCGTTTAAAAGTAAAGGAAAGAATCTAATTATTATCACACTATTAATTATTGTGTCGGCAGCTCTTACGGCAGTAGGTGCAAAATTCTTGTATGGTATAGATACCCCTAGTTTGGTGGGTTTGATGGCAGGAGCACTAACAAGTACTCCAGGTTTGGCGGTGGCTATTGATAGCACCAACTCTCCAATGGCATCTATCGCTTATGGTATCGCCTATCCATTTGGCGTTATAGGTGTGATTTTGTTTGTGAAGCTATTGCCAGTAGCTCTAAGGGTCGATCTACAAGCTGAAGCTAAGAAGTTGGAGGCGGAGCGTCGAGGTGCATATCCCGCATTGGAGACCTGCATTTTTAGAGTGTCGAACCCAGCGGCATTTGGTAAAACATTGGCTCAAATGAAGGTGAGTACCACAACTGGAGTTATTGTGTCGAGAGTAAGACACGGAAATGATATTTTAATACCAAAATCAGATCTTCCACTCGAAGAGAATGATTATGTTCAAGCGGTGGGTAGCTCAGACGCGTTGGAACGATTTGCAATTATGATCGGTGAGCGCGAAGAGGGTGAGTTGCCATGGCACAATTCACAAGTTGTAGGATCGCTGTTAATCACTAAGCAGAGTATGGTCAACAAAAGATTGGGAGACTTGCATCTTCAACGTAACTTTGGTTGCACGGTTACACGCGTTCGACGTAGTGGTATTGTGATCTCACCATCACCCGATTTGGCACTCAAATTTGGTGATAAATTGATGTGTGTGGGTGAAAAGGAGGCTTTGGCTAATATGGCTCGCTTGTTTGGAAATGATGCTAAGAGACTTTCGGATACAGATTTCTTCCCAATTGCTATGGGTATTGTACTTGGTGTTTTATTTGGAAAATTAAATATCACATTTGGAGGCGATATGTCTTTCTCACCAGGTTTGACGGGTGGAATATTGATGACAGCGTTGATTTTGAGTGCAATCGGTAAGACTGGATCTATTCTTTGGTCGATGTCGGGTCCTGCCAATCAATTGTTGCGTCAGTTGGGATTGTTGTTATTCTTGGCAGAGGTTGGAACTTCGGCAGGTAAGAACTTGGTTGCAACATTCCAAGAGAGCGGACTGTTGTTGTTTGGAATAGGTGCGGCTATAACTATCATTCCGATGATTGTAGCGGTAGCGGTAGGGTATGGAGTGTTTAAAATTAGCCTACTCGATCTGTTGGGTACAATTACAGGAGGTATGACAAGTACCCCAGGTTTGGCGGCGGCTGATACGATGGTCGATAGTAATATTCCAAGTGTCGCCTATGCTACAGTCTATCCAATCGCAATGGTTATATTAATTTTGTCGATTCAGATAATATCGTCATACTTCTAGTACATAAGATATTAGGTAATTTTTGACCATAGGTGTAAAAATAAAATAGCGTTTAAGTGTAATTTAAACGCTATTTTATTTGGAATATTCAATATTTTGCCCTACATTTGTGCTCACAAAACGGGGTGTAGCGCAGTCCGGTTAGCGTATCTGCTTTGGGAGCAGAGGGTCCCAGGTTCGAATCCTGGTACCCCGACCAAGAGGAGTCGATTTACAGTTTTGGAGGCTCACTCGCAAAATATAAATCACCACAATAAAAATATCCAACTAATTGATCGTTAATTAGTTGGATATTTTGTATCTTTGCATAAAGGAGAGCCATTACCCCCAAAACCCGCCA
>JBCQUZ010000169.1:0-3273 GCA_047173645.1 Rikenellaceae bacterium | reverse complement strand
GTGCTATTTTTTGTGGGGTGATTACACCCTCTAAAAATAGCTGGTTTATTTATTTTTCGGGCTATCGATATGGCCCCTTTTTCAATTATTTATTGGCCCCTTTTTGGATTATTATATACATAACTTTGTTCTACAACATTTAAGGACAAAAAAGATGAAGGTTACATTGATATTAAAGAAGGGAGCAAAGCGTGGTGATACAGTGTCGCAAGCTACTATATATGTACGTCTTAGAGATGGGCGTTCGGTTGATATGACCGCTCCATCAAAGCTCACTATAAATCCTAATCAGTGGAACGATAAGTCGGAGCAGGTGAAGAGTACTATTGTCTGCAATGAGGAGTTTCGTTCGACAATCAATGATGGTGTCCGAAGCCTAAAAAGCTACATTGAGAAGGAGTATCGAGCAAACGAGGAACCAGTAGAGAAAGGTTGGTTAAAGGAGACCCTTGACAAATACTACAACCCCAAGAAGTATCTACCCGAGGAGCCTGTTGCGCAGTCAATGTATGTGACAGATTTGTATAGTGAGTTTCTTCGCAAACATAAGGTCTCAGATATTAGACTCAAAAATTATCGTGTCATAGATCGTAGCATCAAGAGATATGAGATATTCGTTCGGAAAACACAACGAGGCAAGAGTAAGTTTAGGCTAAAAATTGATGAAGTGACAGCAGATACATTAGCGGAGATGTGGGACTTTATGGAGAATGAGCACCAGTACCACACGATAATGCCCGACCTATACAAGGCAGTTCCTCAGAGCCGAACCCCTTTGCAGAGAGGAGCCAATACTATGAACACCACATTCACGATGCTGAGGGTGTTTTTTAATTGGTGTCTGTCGAATGAGATAATCGCAGCTTCCCCCTTCAAAAAATTCAAGCTCAAAGAGTGCGCCTATGGTACGCCTATATACATAACTATCGAGGAGCGGGATAAGATATACAGGACAAACCTCAAGCGACACCCACACTTGGCTATTCAGAGAGATATTTTTATATTTCAGTGTATGATTGGCTGTCGTGTCGGAGACCTTCTAAAAATGACCAAAGGCAACATTATAGACAATAGTATTGAATATATCCCCAGAAAGACAAAGGATGGTAGACCTATCACATTGAATATTCTACTCAAGCCCACAACAAAAGAGATATTGGATAGGTATAAAGCTGTCGAGGGCAACAAACTTCTTCCTTTTATTTCAGCTCAGAAATACAACGATGCTATAAAACTTATCTTTTTAGCAGCGGGTTTGACAAGGTTTGTAACAGTTCTCAATAGCATCACCAGAGAGGAGGAGCAGGTTCGATTGTGTGATATTGCATCTTCACACTTAGCCCGAAGAACTTTTATTGGAAACTTATACAAGAAGGTCAAAGATCCGAATTTGGTAGGTGCTCTTTCTGGACACAAAGAGGGGTCAAAAGCATTTGCTCGATATAGAGATATTGACAATGATATGAAGAGTGAATTGTTGGATTTATTAGAGCAAAGTGCAAAATAATGCACAATTATAGTTTGTTTCTCAAAATAATTATCTATATTTGCAAACAAGAGTAATATATTGCACCATGAACTTTGGAGAGATTATAAAAAATAGGCGTTCGATACTTGGTATATCGCAGCAAGATTTGGCGGATATATCGGGCGTTGGACTTCGTACAATCAAGATGATTGAGGTGGATAAGGGTAATCCATCTGTCGAGACTTTGCAGAAGATTGGTAATGTCTTGGGGCTTGAACTCACCTTTCAGCTTCGTAAGAATGAGTAAGTATGAAGAGGGCAAAAATATATTCTAAGGGGCGGTTTGCTGGTATGCTTACCGAGAGTGATGTGAGGGATTATACGTTTGTGTATGATGCCGTTTACCTTGCAGATAATAATACAGATAGCATCTCATTGACCCTACCCAAGCGGAGTGAACCATACAAAAGCAGTCATCTATTTCCATTCTTCTCAAATATGCTCTCAGAGGGAGACAACCGCATTGTGCAGTGCCGTCTACTACACATTGACGAGAATGATGAATTTGAATTACTACTTGCAACAGCCTCGGTGGACACCATTGGAGCAATAACAATCGAGAGATATGAGAGAGATTAAAAACTGCCCATCGACACTATCCGCAGGGCATTCGACATATAGTCCAACAGCTATCCGTAAACTCTTTGGTGGTAAGAGAGTTAGTCATACTATGAACACCACAAACCTTGCAGAGGAGGATGATAAAGATATTTTGAGCAATGTCACCAGAATATCACTATCAGGAGTTCAACAGAAGTATTCAGCCGTGATAGAGAAGGGCGAAATTGTACTTACTCCACAAGGTAAACAAGGCGAATATATCCTAAAACCAACCCCAAGCGACAAGGGGATTCTATTCCGCCACTCCATACCTGCCAATGAGCACCTCACGATGCAGATTGCAAGGCAAGTATTCAAGATTGAAACAGCTGAAAATGGTTTGCTCTTCGACAATGAGGGCAACCCAATTTACATCACAAAGCGGTTTGACATAGCCGCAGATGGTTCAAAAATCAACCAAGAGGATTTTGCATCACTTCGAGGAAAAACCAAACAACTCAATGGTTCCGACTTCAAGTATCAAGGAAGTTACGAGGATATAGCGGACGAAATCCGCAAAAGAGTGGCCGCCTATCCTGTAGAGTTAGCCAAGCTCTTCGACCTGCTTATCTTCAACTACATCTTTGGAAACAACGATGCTCACCTCAAGAACTTCTCATTGATGCAAACCACGGATGGCGATTATAAACTCACTCCAGCTTATGATCTACTCAATGCCACACTTCACGTCGAGAACTCAGACTTCGCACTTGATGAGGGATTGTCAACCTCAATGGAGAAGTCGGAGATTTACGATAAGACAGGACACCCAACAGCAGCAGATTTCGCGTCATTTGGTAAATTAATAGGCTTGTCACCCAAACAGATAGAGAAAATAATCAATAAGTATAACATCCCCGACTCCACAGCAAAAGTTGAGCAACTAATCAACGATTCATTCCTTGATGATAAGTTGAAGAGAATGTATCGACGTAGCTTTGAGGAGAGGGTAAAGAGGTTTAAAAGAGAGTAGTATAAAATTTTAATACATTGCATGATGAAAAAGGTAAGAAGCTGGGTTGTTGGTGTATATAATAATCCAAAAAGGGGCCAATAAATAATTGAAAAAGGGACCATATCGATAGCCCGAAAAATAAATAAACCAGCTATTTTTAGGGGGTGTAATCCCCACAAAAAAATAGCAA
>JBCQUZ010000039.1:0-21180 GCA_047173645.1 Rikenellaceae bacterium | reverse complement strand
CCATCTGTGCAATTGTTCACAAGACAAGGGCTAACTCTTAATTTGTCAAAACACAAAGAATATTAACAAAATAGCTGAAATATAGCTATTTATAATGATTTAATTTACGTATGAAATATATAATAATAGGTTTAGGAAACTATGGCGGAGTATTAGCCGAGGAGCTTTCGTCTTTGGGGCACGAAGTTATTGGTGTGGATATGAACGAGAGCAAGGTGGAGCTTATAAAGGATAAAATATCGACTACATTCATCATAGATGCCACCGATGAAAATGCTCTTTCGATCCTTCCGTTGCGATCTGTAGATGTTGTGATTGTGACCATTGGCGAAAATTTTGGAGCCTCGGTAAAGGTTGTCGCTCTGCTCAAAAAACATAAGGTGGAGCATATATATGCGCGTGCAGTGGACGAGGTGCACCAAACAGTGTTGGAGGCATTCGATTTGGATTCGATACTCTTCCCCGAGAAGGAGGCGGCGCGCAATTTGGTGCAGATCCTCGACCTCAAAGTTCATGTCGAATCGTTCGAGGTCGACAAAGAGCACTACGTGATAAAGTTCAATCCACCCAAACCATTTTGGGGATTTAAGATCAGCGACATCGCACTAGAAAAGCAGTTTAACCTCAAAATCATCGCCCTTGTCAAGGGACAAAGGGTATTTAATAGCATCGGAGTGTCGATACTCGAAAGAGGTGTCGAAAACAAATTCGAGAGCGATTATATGCTCAGCGAGAGCGACCAACTTGTCTGCTATGGCAAATATTCGGATTTCGTAAAATTTTGGAGGGCAATATAAATTTTGGAGGAGAATATCATGAGACTAAAACAACTGATTTTTATTATTATTATCATAATTTCAAATATCGTTTGTGCTCAATCGCAACCGCAAACACTTCGTGTCGACTATATCCGCACACCACAATACACACTCATAAATAGCGACTCCCCCATATTCAGTTGGGAAGTGACCGAGAAATCGGGCAAACAAAGCGCCTATCAAATTGTAGTCACAAAGGGAGATGAGCTAGTTTGGGATAGCGGAAAGGTCGAAAGCGCCAACAACTTCGCGGTGATGTATGGAGGCAAACCACTCACAAAAGGTGAAAGATATAGTTGGTCGGTAAGATATTGGAGTGCAGACAACAAAGACACTAAATACTCTAAGAGTCAAAACTTTTCCATCTCCTCGGATAATCCACAAAGCGCAGTTACCAACAACCCCACACTCAAAAGAGTTGACCGTGCGACAGTGACACATATGATCGCTCCAGGTGAGTACCTTTTCGATTTCGAAAGATCAGCATTCGGATCGCTTAACATCGAAATCAACGCAAAGGAGGATGCCACAATAGTTGTTAGAGTTGGCGAACAGCTCACCTCAGAAGGGGTTATCGAACGCAAACCACGCGGAACAATCCGCTATCAAGAGATCTCTTTAGATATTAAAAAGGGTAAATCGACATACGCAGTTCCATTCACCCCCGACAAGCGCAATACGGGACACATGGCGATCCCTACCCCCGAGGAGTGGGGCGCTGTGATTATGCCATTTAGATATGCGGAGGTGTGCAGAGCAGATGGAGTTGATGTGAAATCGGCTAAACTATCGCGCAACGTATGGCACGGATACAGAGAGGATCTAGGATCCTTCAGTTCATCTAATTCGCTCTTAGACAGCATTTGGGAGATCAGCCGTTACACCATAGAGGCGACCGACTTTTTAGGCTATTATATTGATGGTGACCGCGAAAGAATCCCCTATGAGGCGGATGCCTACATCAACCAATTGTGCCACTATTGTGTCGATTCGGAGTATGCCATCGGCAAAAAGTCGTTAGAGTACTTTATGAGCCACGCCACATGGCCCACAGAGTGGTTGTTGCACACAATCATGATCGCCTACCAAGATTATATCTACACGGGCGATACTCGCCTAATATCAAAATATTACGACACCTTAAAGGCTAAAACCCTCCACGAACTCTCGCGCGAAGATGGACTCATCAGCGCCAAGAGCGAAAGGGTTACCCCCGAATATCTACGCAAGATTGGATTCCAAGCCAAAGCCAAACGAATGGAGGATATTGTCGATTGGCCTAAGGAGGCATTCACCAAAGGGGCAATGGAGATGGGCGAGAGAGATAGCCACGATATGGTGCCGATAAACACGGTGGTCAACTGTTTCTTTTTCAATGCGCTAACCCAAATGAGCGAGTTAGCCTCAGCTGTTGATAATAAGGAGGATAGCAAATATTTCGCCGCTCTATCATCAAAGGTAAAACAGACAATAAACACCAAACTCTTCGACCCCGACAAAGGTATATATATTGATGGCGAGGGATCATCGCACTCATCTCTGCACAGCAATATGATGGCTCTAGCATTTGATATTGTCGAGGAGGAGAGTCGCCAAAGCGTCACCGAATTTGTAAAATCTCGCGGTTTGAGATGTAGTGTCTATGGTGCCCAATATCTGTTCGAAGCGCTCTACAAAGGGGGTGAGGAGCAATATGCACTCGATTTGATGACCAATCAAAGCGATCGTAGTTGGTACAATATGATCCGCATAGGTTCAACAATGACCCTCGAAGCGTGGGATATAAAATACAAGGGCAACCTCGATTGGAACCATGCGTGGGGAGCAGCTCCTGCAAACTTAATACCGCGCCAAATGTGGGGCATAACACCCAGCGAAGTGGGTTATCACAAAGCAATGATCAAACCCCAACTTGCCGATTTAGAACATAGCCAAATCTCGATTCCTACCCTGCAAGGGGTGATCCGCGCAAAATATAAAAGGGATGGAAATAGGCGAAGTTACGAAATTTATATCCCTGCAAATATGAAAGCGTCATTCCAAAACGTTTATAATAACACACGAGTAACCCTCAATGGCGAGTCAATAGATACAAATGTGGCAGAGCTTTTGACGGGAAAGAATATAATAAAAATCATAGAGCTATGACAAACGAGGAGTTAATGAGAGTTGCCATTAAACTCTCTGTAGAAAATGTCAAAAATGGAGGAGGTCCCTTCGGAGCAGTTATCGCAAAGGATGGCGAAATAATCGCCACAGGGGTTAATCGAGTCACCGCAAACTCAGACCCCACAGCCCATGCCGAGGTGAGTGCCATTCGCGAAGCGTGCGCCAAATTAGGCACCTTTAATTTGGATGGGTACGAGATCTTCACTTCGTGCGAACCATGCCCCATGTGTTTGGGTGCGATATATTGGGCTCGCCTAAGCAAAATCTATTACGGTAACAACAAACAAGATGCCAAGGAGATAGGGTTCGATGATTCATTTATCTACGACGAAATCGCCCTCACCCCACCCCACCGCAAACTCCCAAGCGAGGTTTTGCTTAGCGACGAAGCTATCGAAGGTTTCAAATTATGGAACGACAAAACCGATAAAACAGTATACTAAAAATAACCATAGGCATGAAATTAACCTACAACCCACGATTTGCGGCACTTCTACTATCAACCATCGCAATAGGAACCAATGCGTCGGCAAAGAGCAACGACGACCAAAAATCGCCAAATTTTCTATTTATCTGCATAGATGACCTCCGCACCGAGATCGGAGCATATGGATGTGATTACATGAAAACTCCCAACCTCGATGGATTGGCATCCGAAAGTAGACTCTTCCGCGAACAATATGTCCAAGTGCCAACAAGTGGAGCGTCGAGATGCTGTATGCTCACAGGTAAATACCCGACCCAAAGCAAGGATGCCAACAACGAAATCTTCGGCAAAAGCCTCATCGGCACCAAGGAGGGTGAGATCCCCGAAACATTTATCCACCACCTCAAACGCAATGGTTACTACACAGTTGGCATGGGCAAGGTGAGCCACCACGGCAATGGAGCCACACGCTACGGAGGCAACGAATCGCGCGAACTACCCCACAGCTGGGATCGATTTGTGAACGACCCCACATGGTTGTGGAAAGGTGACGATATATTGCACGCCTATGCTAATGGAGTTGGCGGAAGTGTAAAAGATCCCAAACCTGCATTCGAGGTGTTGGATGTTCCCGACGAGAGCTATCCAGATGGTCGATTAGCTAATTTAGCGACAACCGAATTAGAACTCATAGCATCGCGCACAAGTGGCGAACCATTCTTTATGGCGGTAGGATTCTACAAACCACACCTTCCATTCTGCGCACCTAAGAGATATTGGGATATGTATAGCGACGAAGAGGTCAATCTCGCACCCAGCAAAACAGTACCCGAAGGTGTCGATGGCGCATTTATATTTGGTAGCAACGAGTTCAAGCAACAATATTCACACCCTCACCAAGCTGGAGCAGGTATTGTTTTGCCCGACGACTATGCTCGCGACCTTCGACACGCATACTACGCCGCAATTTCATACACAGATACTCAAGTGGGTAAGGTTCTCGACAAAGTCAAGGAGCTGGGTTTAGATGAAAACACCGTTATTGTGGTGTGGGGAGATCATGGCTGGTGCCTAGGTGACCATACTATTTGGGGCAAACACAACCTCTTCAATCGCGCGCTCAACAGCACATTTATGATTAAAACCCCTAATATGAAGAGTCCAGGAGTTGCTACAGATCGACTCATGGGAACAATCGACATCTACCCAACAATCTGCGAACTTGCAGGCATTACACCTCCCGAAGGGGTTGATGGAGTGAGTATTACCCCCATCATCGACAACCCAAAGGCTAAAACTCGCGACGAGATTTACAGCTATTGGCAAGGAAAGCTATCGATCAAAACCGACCGATATAGGCTCTCGGTTCATAATAGTCGAGGCAAAGAGGCGATAATGTTGTTCGATCACAAAAATGACCCTAACGAAACAGTCAACGTAGCAGAGAAATACCCAAAAGTCACAGCCGAACTTCTCACTAAGCTAAAGGAGCAAAACAAGGGGTATCTACCCGATTTCAAATAGATTGATTTATCTTCAAGAATAAAACTCATCGTACAAGAAAAATTACCTTGTACGATGAGTTTTTTAATGGATTAACCTTCCCTAGAAACGAGGGAAATATGATTTATAGACTCTGTTTATTGTTCCGCTTAGCAAAGATATTTATCAACAACACACCAAGTAATACCGAGGCTAAGGATCCAAATAAAATGGCGATCTTTCCTTGATCTACAAACATCTCGCTCACAGAACCAAATGCCAATGTATCGACAAATATAGACATTGTAAAACCAATACCACCCAAACAAGCCACCGCAAATATCATCCTCCACGATGAATCTTCGGGCATCTCCGCCAACTTTAGTTTTATAGCAGCCCAACTAGCGATAAATATTCCAAGAGGTTTACCAAGCATCAATCCAAAGAATATACCCATACCAATCGACCCTCCATGTAGATCTACTGCAAAAATATTAAGATCATCAAGATTGATAACTACTCCAGCATTGGCAAGTGCGAAGATTGGCAAAATCACAAACGTGATATATGGCGCAAGGATTGACTCCAGAGCATGGCTCATACTCACCGATCCATACGAGAGGTGACCCAACTCGACGAGCTTCTCTTGGTATAGCTCATCATCTTCGATCTTTGTCGCCTCCACGATATTTGCCTCTATACGTTCGGATTGGCGCAACAGAGATAGTTTTGAATATCGAGGTTTTGTCGGCACCAAAATCGCCATAAGCACACCTGCCAAAGTTGCGTGGATTCCCGAATAGTAGAATAAACTCCACACCACAATTGCAGGGAACAAGTAGTAAAGCAACCTGCTCTCACCCAAGCGATTCATAAAGTACAAGATTATCATAATCACAAATGCAGCGATCAAACATCCCCAATTTATAGCACCTCCATAGAACACCGCAATAACTATGATAGCTCCCAAATCGTCGGCAATAGCTAACGCGGTAAGAAATATTTTAAGCGACAAAGGTACCTTATCGCCAAGTATCGACATGATTCCAATCGCAAAGGCAATATCGGTAGCCGTAGGGATACCCCATCCCCCTGCCGTAGGTGTTCCATTATTAAATATGGTGTATATCAACGCTGGAATAATCATACCACCCAAAGCGGCAATCACAGGCAATATCGCTCGTCTAAAGGATGATAGTTGCCCCGTCATCACCTCGCGTTTGATTTCGAGCCCCACACCAAAGAAAAAGATCACCATGAGTCCATCGTTGATAAACTTTTCGACACTCAGATCTTCGGGAAATGTGATATTCAACCCATTGTGCGATGTGATATTGAATGAAAGGTCTGCCGTCAGAATTGCGTGATACCACTCACGTGTAGATTCTAAATTTGCCAACAAAAGTGCGATAATAACACACAACACTAAAACTACGCCTCCTGCCCATGGCTCACGAAAGAGACTTCGACTACGCTCACCAAATTCATAACGGTAGCGCACCCAACTGTACTTTGAAATATATCTCATTTTATAAAATATTAGACCATGAAAAATACGCTCCATATTTTAGAGCAAGTAATAATTCACGATGCAAATGTAGCAAAAAAACAATAAGTTATTCTATAGTGAGACAAAAAATTGATTTCATAACAAATTTTAATCCTAGATCGAACTCTTTGTCGAAATATTTGGAAATAACAAAAAGGATTTTTATCTTTGTACTAAGCAGTGGGAGTGATAAATTATGGGGTTCTAATCTTTTTAGGTTGGGATTCTTATTTTTTTCTGCTTACTGAATAGTAATTAATGAATGATTTAACAAAATGGCACAAGAGATTATATACCTCACAGCGGAGGGGTACAAAAGATTAAAGGATGAATTAGACCACATGCGTAAGGTGGAGCGTCCTGCAATAACGGCAGCGATAGCGGAGGCACGCGACAAGGGCGATTTGTCGGAGAATGCAGAGTATGACGCAGCGCGCGAAGCTCAAGGATTGCTCGAAATGAGAATCGCAAAGGCGGAAGGTGTATTGTCGGCATCGAGAATCATCGACGAGACGAAAATTGACACAAGCAAAGTACAGATCCTCAGCAAGGTGACACTTATGAACCACAATGCCAAAAAGCAGGTGGTCTACACCATCGTATCTGAAAACGAGGCGAACCTTCGCGAGGGTAAGTTAGCTATTGGAACCCCAATTGCAAAGGCTCTACTTGGCAAGAAGAAGGGCGAAGTTGTAGAGGTTACAGTTCCTGCAGGTGTACTTAAATTCGAGATTTTAAATATCTCTATCTAATCTATTTTATCATCTTAACTCTCTCATCTTTTTGGGGATGAGAGAGTTTTTTGTATTTATATATGTCTCTATTGCGACCATTTCCAATATTACCAACGGAACTTCAAACACCTCGACTCTTCACCAATCCATTTGATTATCAACCGAGTGAGATTGTGCGCATTGCTACGCAAGAGCTCATGGCATACATCGAATCACGCGAAGAGTGGCACGATGAGCTATCTATGGGAAAGATGTTTGGAGTTTTGGTTTGCAAGAGCCAAGAGGGTGAGTTGGGGTATCTATCCGCTTTTTCGGGGAATTTAGATGGGCGAACTATCCACTCTGCGTTTGTACCTCCGATATTTGATCTACACTCTGTAGGCTCATTTTTTAGAGCCGAGGAGAGGCATATTTCAGCGATAAACAACCAAATAAAAGAGATCGAAAATGATCCTACATATATATCTATAAAAAGAGAGTTAGAGCAAACAAATGAAAATTACCGCCTAAAGATTGCTGATTACAAGCAATTTATGTCAACAAGTAAAGCTCAACGAGACAAACTAAGAGCAACTACTCCAAGCGACGATATAATCAAGCAGATCACCAAAGAGAGTCAATTCCAAAAGGCGGAGCTTAGACGCATAGATGCACAATATAGATCAATAATCTCGAAACTTGAATCTACAAAGAGCGAATTTATCGACAAAATCACACAATTAAAAAACCTTAGACAAAACCTCTCGAAAGATCTACAACACAAAATCTTCGAAAACTACATCGTTCGCAACCATCTTGGCGAGCAAAAAACGATGATCGACATTTTCGAGGAGTCTCGTGCAACACTCCCTCCATCGGGGGCGGGAGAGTGTGCAGCGCCGAAACTTCTACACTACGCTTTTTCTAATAATTTGATACCCATTGCTATGGGTGAGTTTTGGTGGGGGGATTCTCCACGTGGCGAAGTGCGCCATCATGGTGAGTTTTATGCGGCATGTAAAAGTAAGTGTGAACCTATTTTGGGTTATATGCTTCGAGGAATGGAGTTAGATTTGAATGACTCAAATTACTCAATATCAAGAGATTTAAGAGTTGTATATTGCGATGATTGGATAGCTATAGTCGATAAACCTGCTGGGATGTTATCGGTAAAAGGTAGAGTAGATTGTATATCGGTCGAAGGTATGCTCCCCGAAATATTCCCACAATACCCTGATGCTAAGGTAGTTCACCGCTTAGATATGGATACTTCTGGAATTTTAATAGTTGCTCTTGACTCTAAAGCACACTCTTTGATGCAACAACAATTCGAAAATAGAGAGGTTCACAAGGAGTATTTAGCTCTGCTAGATGGAGTAATAACAAACAATGCAGGAGAGATAGATCTTCCTATTTCGGCAGATTACGAACAGCGTCCGCGCCAAAGAATTAACTATTTTGATGGGAAGGAGGCTCACACATCATATAAAGTTTTATCTACAGACGATAATAAAACAAAGATTTCACTAACTCCACATACAGGGCGCACACATCAACTACGACTCCATTGCGCCCATAAAGATGGATTAGGTAGAGCGATTATTGGGGATAGATTATATGGTCATCCATCGTCGCGACTTATGCTTCAAGCCTACAAAATTTCATTCTCACACCCCATAACTCACCAACCAATCTCGATCGAGATAGAGCCTGAGTTTTAAAGTTATAGCTACTTTAGGAATTATATGTAGATATATAAAGGGATTATATATATTTGAGAATTAGACGATTCACACTTGGCAAGCGAAATACCACCACGGCAGTTGCTGTTCCAATTGTATTGGCGATGACATCATACATACTACCCTCTCGACCGATATTCAATTGAACCAACTCAATCATACAGCTATATAAAATTACACCTACCGAGATGCAGATCATAGGAAAGAGCTTTTGCATAGATTTTTTAGATGCAAAAAGGAGCAACATCAAGAAATTAAGCCCAAAATAGAAACAGATATGCACCAATTTATCCAAGATTGTAAACCCACTTTTTTCATCTAACTTTATGGGGTCAAAATCAGGTAACTCAATGACCGACAACGCTGTTATTAGAGAAACATATAATATTAAAACTACCAACACACTCTTTTTCATCTCACCTACTATTTATTATTATTATCAGAGGATTTTAAGAACCTCCTCCACAACTATTTACCTTACCGCGACAAAGTTACAGTTTTTTTCGTCATGTAGACCATTTATAGTAATTATTTTCATTGCGACATCAAAAATTTAGCCGATATAAATTGTGGCACTTTAGATAACATCTTACACAATATCGTTCGTAATGAATTGAATCCATGCGTTTTATATAACCTCCTATCTTCTATAAACTTCTGTTTCACATTCGTTAGATTTGTCGATATACCTCCCATGCGCATTTTTACAACATATTCGTTGAGATACGCTATTTTGAAATCGCCATAATAGAGATACCTAACCAAGAGATCGGAATCTGCCGCTATTTTATAATTCTCGTCATATAGACCTAGTTTATCAAAACAACTTCTGCGAATAAAAACCGTTGTGTGCAGAGGCAACCATCCATTGCGAATCTTATCTCTATTATATTCGCCACTAATCCAATTTCGTACAATCTTTAATGAATCGTTGCTGTTGACAAATAGCCCATTGCCATACACAATATCTGCCCCAACCTCAACCATTCGTTTAGCTATATTCGAAATTGTATCTACAGAATAAAATATATCATCGGAGTTTAGAAGCCCAATAACATCTCCCGTTGCAAGAGCTATTCCTTTGTTTATAGCCTCATACATTCCTCGATCAGACTCCGAGATAATGGTGGTTATTTTACCCCTATATTCATTGATGATATTCAATGAGTTATCCTTCGAAGCTCCATCAATTACAATATATTCGATTTCAAGATAATCTTGCGACAAAACACTCTCTATCGCTTGACGAATTGTTGCCGAACGATTGAGACAAGATGTGATTATTGATATTTTCATCCCCAATTACCCATATTACTTAAACCATTCATCTAACTTTTGTCTTATGATATTCTCTGCATTCCCCTTTGGTAGTTGCTTAAAATCAAATGAGTACGCCTCATTTACCTTTTGTGGCAAATCATTTTCGTCGAACACTCCAACCACACACCCCAAAGCATCTAACTTCCTGATTAGCTGAAACTGATCGTGGATATGTTCGATCGTATTATATCGAGGCATAGCAACTATCCTTTTGGATTTAGACATCGCCTCGGAGATTGTCCCCCACCCTCCCTGCAAAATCAATAGCTCCGCACGATCTATATACTCCTCCATTTTATCTTTTGTGCAAAAATCAAAAGATTTTGCATATTTATAGTCATAATGGGTGTAACCGCTCTGCACAATGACCTCTTCGGTCGATATTGAAGCGAAATCATCGACAGCTTTTGCCATACGGCTAAAATCGATATTCATAGTTCCCAAACTTGCAAATATCATAACACTCCACAATTTATAGCACTTGGAAATATCTCCTTCAACTCTCCCCACTGAACCAAAAACAGATCTGCATATTTTTCAACCCAAACAGGTGTTCGCGAAGGTGACGAGACATCTGCTGCCGAATTAATAAATATAACCCTGCTTTTTAGAATCTTCTTTGCAAAAAAGATTGTCGGCACAGTAACTCCAGCCCCTGTTGTTATGATGACACGAGGGCGCTTTATCAACACCCAAAACAACGCCTGGATGCAATTTACAATCAGCGTCCATCTTTTTTTGGGTTGAAAATTCACCAAAAACAGATGCTCCTTATCGCACATAAAAGCCTCTGTTGTTTTCGACCTTAGGGTCAACCAATAACAACTCCAATCCTCGGGAATTGACCCTATTGCCGATTGTAGCTCTCGGAGATGTCCCCCTCCAGAACACGCCAAACAAATTTTAACTTTACTCATCTTTTATAACTCGCTTTTTTATAAACTTTGCAGGGTTTCCACCAACAACACACCATGGTTCGACATCTTTAAAAACGACCGAACGTGCCCCTACGACACCCCCCTCACCGACTCTAACACCCATACCAACAAAGGCTTCAGAGGCTATCCACGATTTGCTTTCGAGAGTTATAGGCGAGGTGATTAACGAAAACCTTGGATCTGAAATATCGTGAGAGGCGGTGCATAAAACCACACCTTGCGACACAACGACATAATCCTTCAAGACGATAGGCGCTTTGTTGTATAGTTGTGTGTTGGGTCCAACGCAACACTTTTCTCCTATTTCGAGATTCCATGGTGCCCAAATCTTGCATGACGAATATATCAAACATCCAGTGGGGATCTTAGCACCAAACGCACGTAACATAAAATTGCGGATATATCGAAACTCTAATCCTCCGACAAACAATCTAAATATTGTCGCATTTATAATATACCAACATATGCGTTTAATGTGGTGAGGTTTGGGCTCAGTGTATGACTCTTTATACATATATTTATAAACTTTTAAGAAGTTGATTCCATTGATCTATAACTCTACCCAGCAAGAAACTCTTTGATCTATTTTGAGCCTCTATCGACATGGTTGATAATATTTTAGGATCGTCGATAAGGGATCGTAGCATCGACACATTTTGGGCATGAGAGTATGGAGCATCTGTTATAAAACCACTCTTTTCGTGGTCGATAATATCAAAAAACGATGGTGTGCTTCCATATACCACAGGCACCACGCCATAACTCATACCTTCGACTATAACCAATCCAAAACCTTCAAGATCTGAAGTTAACATCAATATCGACGCATCTTTGTAGTATTGAATCGGATCCTCCTTTACGAAACCCGTAAAGGTCACCCTTTTGATAGCTCTTTGAGCCACTGATCTCTCTAATGTTTCGAGGTGAGAACCTCCTCCGACCAACACCAACTCCCAATCTTCGTAATCATCGTAAATATCTGCCCATATATCTATTATGCGATCGACACGCTTATTGTCAATATCCATACGTCCGACATACAATATTTGACGCTTTTTGTGGGCGAGGTAGTTGGTCGAATAATCAGTCGATATAGTCACAGGATTACCTATAACAACCAATTTCGACAGATCTTTGACATTTGTATATTCTTGAAATATAGGCACATATCCTTTAGACAACAATATATATCTATCGCTATTTTTATAGGTGTACTTTATACTCCTTTTTATGATTTGATGTGTTAAAAATAGTTTTGTTCGATTAATAGCACGCGTAAATAGATTTTTAGCACCCTCCACACCCTTCTGGGCAAGTATAACTTTGAGACTATTATTGGGGACTCCATGAAGCACCGACAATAGTTTGCAGTTGGTTCCCTTGATTGCCCTATTACACAACATTGTGGTATAAAATGGCAGACACCATTGATTCATAATTATGTCAATTTTGAACTCCGCAATGATCCCCCTCAAGATCTCAACATTTGATCTGCTCAATATCGGACTCTCCAATTTGCGTAGAGCAACACCACGATCTAATTCACTCGACAACTCCAACATCGGTTGCTCAAATGAAGCGATACACACCCGCCCTCCTTGCGACGCAAATTGATTGGCGAGGATGGTTGCAATCTTCTCTGTACCCCCGATATTGGGATATACTCCGATTAAAAATAATATGTTCATTGCTCTACTTTTTTTATATCCATAGCTCTACTTTTTATACTATATACAGAATAATATATTAACCTATCATCTGTTGAGATATGGTTGCAAAAACGAGATACTCTCATCAATCAATTCATCTAACCTTTTGTTGACATCGCACCAATTTATAGATCTATCCATTTGATCCTCAACAGAAAGTGTAGGATCAAAAATACGATCTTGCAACCCTAATTTATCCAATAACTCTGTCACTCGACCATTGCTAACCACATTCTCTTGCAACAAAACAACCAAGAAAGGTCTATTCATCTTTATGCAAAACAAAACACCATGATACGATGTCGTTACAACAGAGCGAGCATTATGAATATACGACAACCACTCTTGAGGAGATGCCGAAATATTTGAATATTGCAACAACACATCCGACACATCGAAATATCCACTCGAACAGATCATCTTTATACTCAAATTTTGTTTCGAGTCTGCATAGTGTTTAATCTTATCAAAATATAGCTCTTCGGGAGTCTTTATATTTACCACATAAACAAAGATATATGGCATTTGGGTATCAATATCTACACCCCCACACAAATCTAAATAGTGATCGAGAGGCAATAAGAGAGTCGGATCTACAACAACCCTAGAGGCTGAAAAACCCAAATCGTCGCACACCTCTTTTAGAGATTGCTCTCTCACTCCGATTGCATCTAAATTTGCAAGAGCCTTTTTTAGTCGCCCTAAATTAAATCTATGAAATGGTCTCCCTCCAGCACTTGCCGCATATGCTATGCGTAGAGTCTTAGAATCGCCAAAATCTAAATAGTGTGCAGCTTTATGTTTTTGTAGATATGTATTACCCCAAACTTGGTCGCTTCCACATATGTAGATCTCCGCCTGCGGAGGGTCTGCTCGTAACTCCTTAATTGAGTTATATATGCGATCTGTCGAAGATATAAATTCCTCTTTAAACTTCTCGAATTTTTGTAGTACAACGCTACTCTTTACATCACAATCAACCCCCTGTCGCTTAAATATGGCACAAGGGTTTTTGATCGCCCGAAGCAACAAAAAACATCCATCATATAGAGAGTATCCCGAAGAGTTATGACGAATTAGAAAAGGTTCATGTCCCAAATTTCTTAGATATGTTTGCAGTGCATATGATTGCAACAATTGACCATAATTATCTGATATATGCCATAGTGTTACGATTCCTATTTTCATGATTTTATTTGATGTTTTATTTGATAATATCCATATATAACCCCTTCATCCTCTCAGCCATCAACTCCGCAGAGTAGTTTTGTTCGACGAGCCTTCGACCCCTTGACCCCATATCAGCAAGCGTTTGAGGCGAGGAGGCGACTGCTTCGAAAAGAGCATCAGTTATAGCCTCCCGATTCGGCTCAACGCACCATCCACACCCCTCCGCGTTGATCTCTGCCCACGGAGTGGTTGTAGTGGTAATTACAGCCACCCCACTTGCTAAGGCTTCTGCCACCACAATTCCGAAGTTTTCGGAGTAGGTAGGCAATACAAAAATATCTGCGCACTCAAACAATGCCCATCTCTTGTCGCCATATACTCCACCGCAAAAGTTAAAGATATGATCGACCCTCAATCTAATCGCCATCTGTTTTAAGTGCTCCACATATCTCTCATCTCCTTCGCCAGCTACAATAAATTTGCAACATTTATTTTGTTGATTTTGCATTTGCGAGGCGGCATAAATCAAGAGCTCCGCCCCTTTTTTGGGGTGAAGTCGCGACAAAAATAATATCGTCTTACTGTTTGAGCTATTATCATTTTTTGCTATATTATCACCTTTTGCCCGATTATTTTCGATATTCGCACCACACCCTTTTACCCTTATACTATTGACATCTATACCATTAGAAATAATTTCGATATTGCTATTATACCCTAATTTCAACAAGTTATCTCGCTCCAAACAAGATGTCGCATGAATTACATTCGCATTAGATATTGCCGCGCGTTGATATAAAACCAATGCTGGGAGTTTCTTCGTCCAGTAGTTCCTCTTAACAATCCATGGTTCCAACATACCATGAGGGGTAAGTACAACTTTATAACCTAACTCTTGAGCCCATTTTTGAACAAATGAACATTGAGGTATCCAACAACAATTTATGTGAACTACATTTGGCTTAATGGTGTTGAGTATCGTGCACCACTCTTGTTTTGCCGAACCGAAAATCCCAGGCGATATGTGGTGTACACTACAGTTTCGAAGAGTCAAATCATCGGTTGATTTAACCGTCACAATATGCAGTTCAACGAGATCACCTAACCACCTGGATAATAATTGCATATACGAACTAACTCCGCCCGACAAACGACCTATACCAGGCAGATAATGAACAACTTTCATTCTATTTTCATCCACGTTATTTTTATTATCATTATTGTCTTTCATACTATTTATCGATGCTACATGGCCCATGAGCGACACTAAATTTGCCCTTATTTAATAATGACTCTGCCAAACTAATAAATTGTTTTACAGCATTTTGCGCCGACCATACCTCTCGCATATTTGTATATGCTCGCTTTGCATACAAATCACACAAATCACGATTGACGATCAGCTCCTTCACTGTCGAGTATAACGACTCTACACTCCCCGATTCAAAGAGGCGACCATTAAATTTATCCGTGATAAGGTATGGCGCTGCACCCACCATATGCGACGAAACAGCGACACAACCATTGCTCATCGCCTCATTTAGAACAACACCCCACCCTTCGTTTCGATCACTTGTAAGCAAAAATATATGGTGCCCTCGCATCGCTTGAACCACTTGGTTGTTGGACACTCCACCCTTGAATGTCACCACATCACTCACGCCCAATTTTTCGGCAAGAGTCTCTATTTTTGATAACTCTGTACCCTCGCCATACATATCAATATGAAAATCATACCCGTCCCTTTTTAGTCTTTGAGCCAATTTTATCGGTAACTCTGGATGTTTCCACGCCACAAACCTAGAGCACCACATCATAGAGATACCCCTACCCCTAGAGTCTCGTTTTCGCGACAATATAGAGTCTATATCTATATCCTCGACATTGGTAAAATATCCCCATCTAAAACATTTGTTTGGGTATGCAAACAGATATTTCATATCATTTGCAAGAAAAGCACTCGCCGCTAAGAAATATAAATTTCGACCTCTATTCAAGGTGTGAGCAACAAATTTACGAGGATAATCAAGAAGTTTATACCTTCGTTTCAGCCATCTTTCGCCATATCTAAATGTAAGTAGGTTACTCTGCAATCGTTGCTTGATTAAACTATCTGGCGACGACCCAATTATCACAACATCAGCTTCATTGATTAAATCTATCGCCTCACGCATTGCATCTTCTCCCTCATACGAACATATTAAATATGGACGATCCGAGTAACTTTCTAATCCACCTTTGGGATCAACGAAATCCAACGTAGCGATAAATCTATAGTTATCGCCCAACGATCTATAAAATTCATCAGCGACTGCTATTTGGTGATGATTCAAGGTATTTGTAACAAAAACTAATCTCATAAGTTATTTATCTAAAGTCTATTTTGCGTTATCCAACGATCAAACTCTTCGGCTCTCTTTGCCCATGTGTGGTTGAGTGAGTAGATATTCTGCCTATTCTGCTCAACACATGAATTTTCTCCATCCTCATCTATCACTCGCTTGATTTGGAGAGCCATTTGCGACGAATTGCCATGATCGTAATAGTAACCTTCGCCCCGCAAAAGTTGATATGGTTCACCTATTCGGCAAGATATAATTGGCTTACAATATGGCAAATACATATACAATTTACTTGGACATCGCGCCCAATCTTGAATCGTATCATTCATAGGCGAAATAAACGATGATGCCATCGAAAAATAGGATGCTATATCCTCTTCATCGACATAACCCTCCATCGAAACATACTCTTCGAGTCTATTATCCTTAATATATTGCAACGCCTCTTCATAATCTCGACCCTTTCCTAATATCAACACCTTGAACCCTTTATGAGTCGAAACCATAGATTTCACAGCCTCCAAAATTGTAAATACACCATAGTTTTTAGCGACGCTTCCCAAAAATATAAAGTTCTTATAACCTTTGAATTTTTTAAATTTATCGTCAACATAATCGACATCTACAATATTTACAATCGATGGATTATAGGCATATGGAAAATATAGCATCGGGATGGTTCGACATATCATGGTTCGACATATCCGCCTGCCACGTGCGAGATATAGCTCTTGAAGATATTTACTTGCATTAAAAATTGCATTGGAGTAGATAATCGAAAAATACTCAACCATATAGCTCGCCACCCTCTTACGATAACCAACATTTTCGATTCGAGATTGTAGCTCCGAATGTTCAACCAATTTTTTGGACGAATGGGTCAATCCAACTATATTTCGAACCACAAAGGCACAGATATAGAGATAATCGGGGTTTATCTCCTTAATGATCCTATCCTTCGCCTTTCGCTCCGCCCACACTCCACACCCTGAAAAATAGTGGAGCTGAATAGAGTCATCACACTCCAGAGCAACTCTATGTCGATTTTCGGAGGTGTCCTCCATTATAATAGAGACCCTCCACCCCAACTCCAAGAGAGGGTTTGCCAAACCTAGAGCTCTTTTGGCTGTTGCTATATCTTTAATGTCGCCAGTTGTTACAAAGCAAATTGTTTTCATTGTCTAAATTGTATATTTTTTACTGAACTAGATCGCATTTACATAAGCTCGAATATAATTTTGGCTCATATATCTGTCTCATATACAGCGCCACTATAAATGCCCCCATAATAGGAATCCCCGTTTTGAAATGTGCCGCAGGCGAAAATAGCAGATGCCAACAGATGTTAAACAAGAAAAAAGCAACCACATAAATATATTGATCTCGCCTCAAAAGGGTCAAAACTCCAAGATCTAATATCCGCCCCACAATAAGGAGCATAAACACCAATCCTCCAATGCCATATGACACAGCATAACAGCCTACGACAGAGTGGGCTGGAATTATCTCCATATCATATTCGTAATCCTTCTTAGCCCCCTTAGTTCCACTTTTGAGTTGAAAAAGGAGATTGTTATATTTGAAATTGGGATCTTTAGCGAAATATCCAAACCCTACACTGGGTTTATCTGCAAAAGCAATAAATGGAACCAAGGAGTCGGTGCGCCCCTCCATAATCAGATAGAGTGGATTGTATGGGTTATCCGCCTTTTTTAACTGTTTGGAGTTGCCCACATCGTCGAGCTCTCCCCTCAAAACCATCGGAACATAGATTTGTGCATAGGCAATATAAGCCACGACAGCCAACATCACTCCGATTCGATATATAATCTTTTTACTTATAAATCGACCCACACATAATACCAAAAATGAAGATACTCCAGCCGCAAACAATATCAACCCTTCGCTTCGCGCCCCTGTTACGATAAAATAACCTCCGACAACACCAATCACCAAGGCTATTATCTTTCGATTTACCTTTTGCTGAGCCATCAACGCGACAAAAAATAGGAGATTGATTAAGATAGGAACAAGTGTAAATTTATAATATCCAAATTCACTTCCCTCAATTTTGGACAATATATCAGGGATTAATATACGTGCTATTGCAGATGCCAGAAAATAATATTTCACAAAATCTAAATGGAGATAATAGCGATATAAGAAATACAAAAAAACGATCAAAGAATTTATCGTCACCGCTATACCCTTCAGTTTCAAAGTCATAGTCGTAGATGAAAACATCTCGCTAACCCCCTGAGCACATATCAAAGCGACATATAACCAAAAGAGAGAGAACAGCATCGGATTCTTCATATTCAATCGAGGAAACCAAATTAGCGATGTAGCAACAATAAATATAAACCCTACAGAAATTTCACCTATAAAGTTAACAACCACATTGTTGCATACGATTAATACCGCAAATAGTAATCCCTCTAGTTTTGAAACCTCTCTATCTTTCATTGGTGCTTAAGAAACTCAAATTTAACTATCTATTCAAATAAAATATCTTTTTTATCAATATAATTTTTGACACTATAAATTTCCTCTCTTCTCTATTACACCCCACAAAATATATCGAGACCGCACACGATAATATTGAAACAAAACTCACAAACATAAATGATCCAAGCGACTCTACATCAAATGTTTTCGAAACTCGAAACGAAACACCCAATGGAACTATTAACGCTAAAACCGATACGCATATAATATTGATTATCACATTCTTTACAAACTTTTTGGCAGACATCCCCACAACTCTACTAGCCATATACACCTTAACAAATAGACTCACAACAAACAAAAAAATAGATACCCACAAAACACTCGCAGGTTGAAATCCCCAGTTTAAAAACAGATAAGATATAGGCAAATTCAACATATCAATAGCTCCATCTGCAATTTGATAGTTCCGAATATCACCTGAGGCTTGAAGCGATGCTGTTAGAGGATATGATATAGATGTTATAATCGCAAAAATCAAAGATAACTGAACAAACAACACCGTATATTCGGGCACAATCCCCAACCAAAGCATGAGTATATAGTTGGTATTTAGCAGTATGGGCAATGTCAAAAACAGGATCATATAGAAAGAGAGCCTCGCCCCCTGAAACACCAAAATCATCATACGCTCCTTATCATTATTAGCATAAGATTTTGTAATTTGAGGATTTAGTGCCACCATAAAATTTTGGGTAAATTGAGTCACTGCACTTAACACCTGAGTCGATATTCCCTTCGCTGCATTAACCACAGCTCCGAAAAAAATATTCAACAATATATTCACACCATGCTCCCTTAAAACATACGAAAAAACACCTATGGAGTTCCACCCTGCAAAACCAAACAACTCCTTCAATATATCTTTATCAAATGCAAAATCAACTTTTTTGCACTCCTCAAAATGTAGACAACAATAGAGCCCATATGCAATTCGCACAACCACTCCAACTACCATCATCATAATTGAGTAGACAATTAATCTATCTATAGGCGAAATAACTAACATATAGGCAACTAACAACTTCCCTATAGCCTCTAAAATTCCGATATAGGCAAAGGCACTCATTCTCTCATGAGCTATTATCGTAGCGTTGTATGGCACACTTATCATCGAAATAAATACAGATATAGCTGAAAAAAGCAACACATACTTCGCTGCCAAGAGTCTATCTGGAGGGATCACCATTTTGTGTGTCAGAAACCACAAACCCACACTCCCAATCAACAAGAGTATTACTCCCCCCATAGCTATCTGCATAACCACAGATGTCGAAAACAATCTATTTAATCTCTGCTGATCTCCCCTACCTAATTCAAATGTGATAAATCGACCTATAGCGACAGATAGAGTTGTGGTCATAGTAGAAAATATCGCAACAACACCTCCAACCACATTGTAGATACCAAAATCCTCAACCCCCAAAGCCCTAAGAACTACGCGCGATGTATAGAGCGTAACACCCATCATCAAGAGCATCCGAACATATAACATCATTGTATTCTTTGCAATACGCTTATTGTTGACGTTACTATCTGACATCTATTCTCATATATTTATTCGACTCCTTTCGTCGACTTTTCGCCACAAAGTTAACCATTAATTGCCAAAGCACAAATTAATAGTACAAAAAGACTCATTAATAATAAAAATAGCTAACTTTGTAAAGATAAAAATAACTACAATTATCGACTATGATACGACACAAAAGAGTACAAAGCCAAGATGATATATTATTTCCATTTGCTTGGGATTTATATGAATCATCATTTCCACAAATCGAACGAAGAACAAAGGATTACCATATCGAAACTATGGGTAAAGGGGCTTTTCATGCCGATGTAATCCTCGAAGATGATGAACCTATCGGTATTCTTTTTTGGTGGGAACTTTCCGATTTTAGATTCATCGAACACTTTGCAACTTCGCCTATAAAACGAGGCAATGGATATGGTAATAAGATACTTCAAGAGTTTATAGACCGAAACAACAAACCCATACTCCTCGAAGTAGAACACCCCGAAGATGAAATAACTCGCAGGCGTATAGGATTTTACCAACGTATTGGATTCACTCTCAACGACCATCCATACAACCACCCATCCTATCAACAGATCCAAGGCGAAGTGGTAAATCTAATGATTATGACCCACCCCAAAGCTATTGATTCTAACGAACTACAAAGATTCGTCGACTTAGAATTTCCCAAAATTCATTTTCGTAATTTCTAAATTTTGTTTTAGTCGCTCCATCCTCCTCCCCCCCCAAAAAAAGACCATTATGATAAAAATT
>JBCQUZ010000038.1:0-21624 GCA_047173645.1 Rikenellaceae bacterium | reverse complement strand
GATGTATCCCATTCTATGCAAATGCGTAAGTTGTTCTAATTCCGCCTTTTGGCTGTTGAATTGAACTTGATCTCGTTTATCTTTCAAAGACAATCTAACGCGTTTCCAGTTATAGCCCAGTACCTTTTAAAAAACTCTGCAAGGTGAATTTGCAAACTTTTATTGAGTGTTCCTTTTCAAGTATTTCGAGTATTGGTTTTAAGTTTCTATCGTGCTTTTCAACCAGCCCAGGGAGGATGTCTATGACGGGGTTAAGTTTCAATTTTGCCCCTTGACCTACATTAGTGCTTAGTACAGATAATCTATTGTCTGCATCATTAGATTCCCACCTGTCAATTAACCGTGAAACTGTATTCCAATGAATATTTAATAGCTTGGCAACCTCTGCCAATGAATGACCATTGTTAGACAATAATAATGCTTGACATCGACGACGAATAACCCAGCTATCACTATCCTTGTACAACACTTCAAGTTGTTTCTTCTCGTTTTCCGAAAGTATAATGTATCTCATATAAACTTCTGATTATGAAGTAAATATACGAAAAATATCGCAATAATTTTTTTGCGCTACTTAGTTATAATATGCTGATATAAAAAAGGTTTAATAAATCTGCCTGACAACTAAAGTTTATCTAACTTTTGTATCAACACCTCTCCATCAACACCTCTCCGAGCTTTTCTTTTGAGCGAAAATATATTTAATTCAGAGATTAGAAGGGTACCTCTCGCCAACACTCTGTGCGAGCTGAGGTCGAGAGCCATACGGGCAGGAAATATTTCGTCTCTAATATATTAGAAAATAGAGATATACAGGTAAATAAGAGCTATACCCACCCAAATACCACCTCCCCGAACTAGAAAACGTACTTAAAGGAGCTGAGCGATCGTCATTCAGCAACCACCGATCTACAAATACACCTTCGCCAATTGTACGAACACTCTCATCAATACCTATTCTATGACGCATATACCATCCTATCGTGGATTTTGCATTTCCAAAACCTCGTCTTTCGAAATCTGCCATATAATCTTTGAGCCCTAAATTCTGCAAATCTCCACGATAAAATCCTCCTGCCACGACCATTATATCGACACTATCACGATGTGGAGGCGATGCTGATTTCTGAAAATAACCACTCTTCGTCAGCCATATCCCAACACGCTTTTGATCTATCGTCCCCTCAATATAGAGCCGCTCATAGAAGTCCTGCACCCGATCGACAAAAAACATATCTCCATAATAGAGTAGTGCAAAATCGAGCCCATCACGCGAATCAAGAGTCCGATGCACATAGCTATAATCCCCCTTGCAAGCTACAACAATATCGCGCACAACATCCTCCGTTTCGACCCCCGAAAGGGCAACTATTGGCATATGAAGGGAGTCTATTACCGCCGCTACATTTCTAATTTTTCGATTGTAACGCTCCGTATTCCAGCGGTACCTACCTTTGGGGGTAAAGTTTTTGTCGTTATAAAAATTTGAAGGTATAGTATCATAACATCGCCCAACATCCCAATATGCAAAACCTATCGGAAAGCGAGTTTGAGCAGCTAGAGTGCACACAAAAAGAAGGGCGAATAGAGTGCCCATAAGTTTAACCTTAACCATTGTGCTACAAATATTGGCAAAGTTTTTGGATTTGCGAACTAAAAACATCTAAAATTATTAATCACAATGGAAAATTCAACAAAAACATCCCACACAGCGATCTACGCATCGGAGCAGATGTTGCACCCTGCCCCAACCCAACATATCCCATCGAGCATGACATCGCCCGAGATTGCATATCAGATGGTCAAAAATGAGACCTACGCACAAACTCAAGCGCGTCTGAATTTAGCGACCTTCGTCACAACATATATGGATGAGCACGCTACACGTCTAATGAACGAAGCGATTGATATAAATTATATCGACGAGACGGAGTATCCACGCGTGGCGGTGATGTGTGGGCGTTGCGTAAATATCATTGCAAATCTTTGGAACACACCCGAAAAAGGGGAGTGGAAAACAGGAGCTGTAGGTATTGGATCATCCGAAGCGTGTATGTTGGGTGGGGTTGCCGCGTGGCTAAGGTGGCGAAAGTTTCGCGCCGAGCAGGGAAAACCATTCGATAAACCAAACTTGGTTATGAGTGCCGCTTTTCAGGTTGTGTGGGAGAAGTTTTGCCAACTGTGGCAAATTGAACTTCGTACTGTGCCACTAAGTGCTAAATCGCAAACGCTCGATCCTTTGGCAGCTTTGGATATGTGCGACGAGAATACGATATGTATAGTTCCGATTGTGGGAGTCACATGGACGGGGCTCAACGACGATGTCGAGGCACTTGATTCTGCTCTAGAAAAGTATAACAAGAGAAATGGAACGCAGATTTCGATTCATGTCGATGCTGCATCGGGAGGATTCATTCTGCCATTTATCGACCCCGAGAAGCGTTGGGATTTTCGATTGAAGTGGGTATATTCGATCTCGACATCGGGACATAAATATGGGTTGGTATACCCTGGATTAGGTTGGGTCGTGTGGCGTGATAAATCACTCCTCCCCGACGAAATGTCGTTTAGTGTCAATTATTTAGGGGCTAGCATAACACAAGTGGGTCTTAACTTCTCGCGCCCTGCAGCTCAAATTCTTGGTCAATACTACAACTTTATTCGCCTAGGATTCGAGGGGTATAAAGATGTGCAACAGAGCTCAATGGAGATTGCGCGATATTGTCACAAGGAGATTGGCGCAATGGAGTGTTTCGAGAATTTTGCATCCAATGTCGACAACCCTCTTTTTATTTGGCTTATGGATGAAAAATATTCCGAAAAGGCAAAATGGACGCTTTACGATCTACAAGACAAACTACAACAAAGTGGCTGGATGGTGCCAGCCTACACAATGCCCAAAGATATTGATGACATGGTAGTTATGAGAGTTGTAGTGCGTCAAGGTATGTCACGCGACATGGCAGACATGCTTCTCTCCGACATCCGCAACGCTGTCAACGAGTTCGAAAAGTTAAAATATCCCACCCAAAGTCGATTAGCATATGAGGCTGAGATCAAACAAAAGGGGAGGATTTATACTCACTGATGCGAATGATATATGTATGCAAAATAGGGTGACCAACTGTTAAAGTTAATCACCCTATTTATATATAGCGCTGAATAAAAAATATCCGTCTACTACTACTTCATATAGCTCTTTACGTAGTGGTGGTGGTTGCCAAATCTCTCGAATGCAGCACGATCCAACTCCTCTTGAGCCGATGGGTGAGCAATTGAGATCAATAGGCGCGCACGCTCTTGCATACTCTTACCATACAAATCTACCGCTCCAAACTCTGTTACGAAGTAGTGGATATGTGAACGAGTTGTAACAACACCAGCTCCCGATGTCAACACTGGAGCGATCTTCGAAAGACCCTTGTTTGTGATAGATGGCATAGCGATCATAGCCTTACCACCCTTCGACAACGATGCTCCATATACGAAGTCAACTTGACCTCCAACACCCGAATAGAACTTTGTTCCCAAAGAATCGGCACAAACTTGACCTGTAAGATCTACTTGAAGTGCCGAGTTGATAGCTGTAACTCGGTCATTTTTAGCGATGATATATGGATCATTAGTGTAACCAACATCCATCATACGTACACCTGGGTTGTCGTCGATAAAGTCATAAACCTTTTGTGAACCCATCAAGAATGTCGATACCATCATTCCCTTATCAATATTCTTAGCCTCGCCATTGATAACTCCCGACTCAACGAGTGGAAGAACGCCATCGGCAAACATCTCTGTGTGGATACCCAAGTTCTTGTGACCTCCAAGTTGCGAAAGAACCGCATTTGGAATAGCACCAATTCCCATTTGAAGAGTTGCACCATCCTCGATAAGCGCTGCACAGTGCTTACCAATTGCTACTTCAACATCTGAAGGAGTCGAGAAGTGAGCCTCCTCAAGTGGCGTATCCTCCTCTACGAACAAATTGATGCGCGAAGAGTGGATCATAGCGTCACCAAACGAACGAGGTACATATTTATTTACAACCGCGATAACTGTCTCTGCACACTCTACAGCTGCCAAAGTCGCATCTACAGATGTTCCCAACGATACATAGCCATGCTTATCTGGAGTTGATACTTGGATCATTGCAACGTTACAAGGCACCGCACCCGAACGATATAGCTTTTGAGTCTCGCTCAAAAATACAGGAATATAATCAGCATATCCAGCTTGAGTCTCCTTGCGGACATTTGCGCCCACAAAGAATGAATCCAATTGGAATACACCCTCGAACTTAGCATCTGCATATGGTGCAGGACCTTCAGTGTGAAGGTGGTGGATATGTACATCGCGAAGCTCACCAGCCGCGCCTCTCTCGCACATCGCATTAATCAAACATTGAGGTGCCGAAGCCACCGAACTAAGGTGGATATGGTCACCAGACTTAATTGACTTTACTGCCTCTGTAGCAGTCACAAACTTAATCGTAGACATAACTCTTATCTATTTAATTTTGGTTTTGAAATTTCTTCTACATAAAATTAATTGAGTTCGACACCCACCAAGGCATCGAACTCAATATTTGTATATTACTTCGAGGTGCGCTTAACCTCAACTTGCTCATATCCTTCGACTATATCGCCGATCTTAATGTCGTTGAATGAGTCGATGTTAAGTCCGCAATCGAATCCTGTTGCGACCTCCTTCACATCATCCTTAAAGCGTTTGAGCGATCCGAGCTTTCCAGTGTAGATAACAACTCCATCGCGGATTACGCGGATTGGTGTGTTACGAGTGATCTTACCCTCGCGAACCATACATCCGGCAATTGTTCCAACCTTCGAGATTTTGAAAGTCTCCAATACCTCGACCGAACAAACGATCTCCTCCTTCATGATTGGCTCCAACATACCCTCGATTGCATCCTTGATGTCGTTGATAGCATCGTAGATGATTGAGTACAAGCGGATTTCGATCTCCTCCTTCTCGGCAACCTTACGTGCCGCAGCCGATGGACGTACTTGGAAACCAACGATAATTGCATTCGACGCTGCCGCCAACAATACATCCGACTCCGAGATTTGACCCACTGCCGCATGGATTACATTCACTTGAACCTCCTCCTTCGAAAGTTTGATAAGTGATCCAGACATCGCCTCGATAGAACCATCCACATCACCCTTGATGATGATATTCAACTCCTTAAATGAACCGATCGCAATACGACGACCGATCTCATCCAAAGTGATATGTTTTTGAGTCATAAGACCTTGCATACGTTGCAACTGCTCACGCTTATTTGCTACATCACGTGCCGAACGATCATCATCCATGACATTGAACGTGTCACCCGCTTGTGGTGCACCATTAAGACCCAACACCTGAACTGGAGTTGATGGACCTGCTAGCTCCAACTTACGTCCATTCTCGTTAAACATCGCCTTGACACGACCTGTGTATGTTCCAGACAAGATCACATCACCCACACGAAGTGTTCCGTTTTGAACAAGGATTGTAGATACATATCCACGACCCTTATCGAGAGTCGACTCAATAACTGTACCCGATGCCTTCCTATCTGGATTAGCCTTAAGATCCATCATCTCAGACTCCAACAACACCTTCTCAAGGAGTTTATCGAGGTTAAGACCCATCTTTGCCGATACATCTTGACTTTGGTACTTTCCACCCCAATCCTCAACGAGGTAGTTCATTTGAGCCAACTGCTCCTTGATATGTTCTGGATTTGCCGCTGGCTTATCGCACTTATTGATTGCAAATACCATCGGTACACCTGCCGCTTGGGCGTGGTTGATAGCCTCCGTTGTTTGAGGCATCACACTATCGTCCGCTGCAACAATAATGATCGCAACATCCGTAACCTTCGCACCACGAGCACGCATCGCCGTAAACGCCTCGTGACCTGGAGTATCCAAGAATGTGATCTTTTGACCGTTCAACTCAACAGAGTATGCACCAATGTGTTGGGTGATTCCTCCAGCCTCGCCTTCGATAACGTTCGCTTTACGGATATTATCCAACAACGACGTTTTACCGTGGTCAACGTGACCCATAACCGTAACGATTGGTGGACGAGTAACCATATTCTCGTCTGAATCCTCCTCTTCGTCCGATATAGCCTCTTGGATCTCGACCGACACAAAATCAATCTTATATCCAAACTCCTCAGCCACAACCACCAAAGCCTCAGCATCCAAACGTTGGTTGATAGATACCATAAGACCCAAGTTCATACATGCCATGATAACCTCTGTTGGCGTAACATTCATCATTGTAGCCAACTCACTAACTGTCACAAACTCTGTAACTTTAAGTGTTGAGCGCTCCATCTCTTCGCGTGCCGACTCTTCGTTTGATCTCTCAACAAAGGCATCACGCTTATCTTTACGATATTTCGCTCCCTTGCCCTTTGATCCCTTAGCTGTCAAACGTGCCAAGGTATCCTTAACTTGCTTTGATACCTCTTCGTCACTCACCTCCGCCTTAACAGCTGGTCTTGGTGCTGGACGGTTATTATTCTTTCCGCCACGTGGGTTATTATTATTAGCACCGCCTCTATTATTATTAGCGCCGCCATTATTGTTGTTATTTCTGCGACCTTGACCTTGGTTTTGACCTCCACCACCATTTTGGTTGCCTCCGCCACCTTGACCTTGACGCTGAGAGTTATTGCCTCCGCCTTGACCATTGGCACCTCCACCTTGTTTGTTGTTGGTACCTCCGCCTTGTTTATTGTTAGCATTTCCACTAGGGCGATTAACATCAACCTTCTCTTTACCTAGACGCTTACGCTTATGTTTTCCTCCAGGCGTAAATGCCGACACATCCATTGTTCCTAACACTTGAGGTCCTGCTAGGGTGTGATCCGTCGCTCTGAATGTTGCATTGCTTGTGCTCTTTTCTGCTACAACTGGAGCCTCCTTTGCCGCTGGTGTCGCTGGCACTGGAGTAACTACAGGTGCAGATGTCGTTACTGATGGTGTAGATACAGAAGCAGGTGTAGGAGTAGGTGTTGAAACAGGAGTAGGAGCTGATACCTTATTGTGTGTCTCCGCATTGGTTTTGTGGTTAGACTTCGACTCAAATCTAGACTTATCATGCGTTTGCTTAGACTTATTGTGCTTTGGCTTACCACTTGTTACAGGAAGTTCAATTCTACCCAATATTTTGATAGATTGAGGAGAATTAGACTGTGATACATTGCTCTTGATTACAACCTCTTGCTCCGAAGGTGCTGGAGTGGCTGGTTTTACGCTCTCCTTCTCTGACTCTATACTCACAGATGCTTGCTTTTGCGCTATACGCTCTCTGACCGATGCGCGCTCATTGGAGCTACCTCGGTTTGTTCCAAACTCCTTTTCTAATATTGCATAGACGCTTGGCTCAACCAACGAATTAGATGACCCATCACTATTGATCCCCTTCTTGTGCATGAAGTCTGTGAGGGTACTGATACCCACCTTAAACTCCTTAGCAACTTGAATTAGTCTTAATTTCCTCTCATTACTCATATTTTACTCTCAATCTCTTTTTATGTGTATGCGGCGCTCTGTGGCCCCGAATCTATTATCTGTTGATGGTGACCTATCCACCATTTATTTGCTTTAACCTGAGCTCTTAACCCATGGTTATATTTAAACCAAAGTGAATCTACTACTCGAACTCAGCCTTTAGAATCTCAATAACCTTTTGAGCTTGCTCTACCTCTAAATCTGCACGCGACGCAATCTCTTTGACCGACAACTCCAACACGCTCTTAGCTGTGTCGCAACCAACTGCCCCCAAAGCCTCGATGATCCATGGCTCGATCTCGTCCGAAAACTCCGTAAGAGCTACATCCTCCTCCTCAACTTCGCGGTAAACATCAATATCGTAACCCGTCAACATCTTCGAAAGGCGAATATTCAAACCACCCTTACCAATAGCCAACGACACTTGATCTGGCTTAAGATATACCGCCGCAGTCTTCTTCTCCTCATCCACAACGATGTTCGAAACCTTCGCTGGATTCAACGATCTTTGGATCATAAGCGATACATTTGTTGAGTAGTTCACCACATCTATATTCTCGTTGCGAAGCTCCTTAACAACTGTATATATACGCGATCCCTTCATTCCCACACATGCTCCAACAGGATCAATTCTCTCGTCGTAAGACTCCACTGCAACCTTTGCTCTTTCGCCTGGGATACGCACAATGCTCTTGATTGTGATAAGTCCATCAAAGATCTCGGGAACCTCTTGCTCAAACAAACGTGCGAGGAATTGGTTTGCCGTACGCGACAAGATAATACGAGGTTGGTTGTTGTTCATCTCCACACTCTTGATGATCGCCTTAATGGTGTCACCCTTGCGATAGAAGTCATTTGGAATTTGCTCTACCTTAGGAAGGATCAACTCATTCTCATCATCATCGAGGATCAAGACCTCCTTCTTCCACACTTGGTACACCTCGCCTGTGATGATCTCGCCAACACGTTGAGAATACTTCTCGTACAATGCAGCCTTCTCCAAATCGAGAATGCGCGATGCCAAGTTTTGACGCAACGACAACACCGCACGACGACCAAATTGCGCCATCGTAATCTGATCCGTATATTCGTCGCCCACTTCATAGGTAGCATCAATAGCCTTAACATCCGTAAGTGATATTTGCACATTTGGGTTCTCCACCTCGCCATCCTCAACGACGGTGCGGTTGCGCCAAATCTCCAAATCTCCCTTTTCGATATTGATAATCACATCAAAGTTTTCGTCGCTCTCATATTGCTTTTGCAAAGCGTGGCGAAAGACATCCTCCAACACACCAATCATTGTGGTCTTGTCGATATTCTTAAGCTCTTTGAACTCTGCAAAATTGGTAATCAGATTAAGATTTTCCATCTTCTATTATTATATTTTATTTTTATTATTTAAAATCAATGTATTCGCAGGTTGATTTAATCTGCTCAAATGTGTAACTCTCCTCCACCGAGACATCTTGCTTTTTCTTCTTGCCCGATGCAGTCTCGATAGTTTGACGTTGGGTATATTCAACCTTGATCCCCTCTTCCGTAGCATCAATTAGCTTTGCTACAATTTTGATTCCGCTATACAACAAAACCTCTACTGAGCCACCCACTAAATTTTGATATTGCCTAAGCAACTTCAACTCCGAACCGATTCCAGCCGAGGCTACCGTAAGAGAAAAATCCTCTACATCGCGATCAAATTCACCCTCAACGGCTTTACTTATCATAATACATGTATCAATCGACACATGCGTATCACTATCAATGGTCAACTCCACTTCATTCATCGGTGTACATGTGCACCCTACAACGAACATATCAGTCCCCTCTAACTTCTCCTCTGCCGAAGCAATTATCTTGTTGCAATCTATCATATTGTCAAATATATAACTACGAAATTAGGGAGACTCTATCGTCTCCCTATAACCCTTCTGCGCAAAGGTAGGCAAAAAATATAATTCTGCCAAAAAAAATGTGAAAATTGTGTGAAATGTACCTTATGCGATATAAGTTACAAGCATTTTGCAACCTTCGGTTTCGATTTGAACACCCTTAGTCGTTGCAGGCAACAACAAAGTCTCACCTCTTTTGATCGAAGTTCCATTAACCGACGCTTCGCCCTCTGTACAGATATATATTACAAACGAATCCAAATCACTATAATCTATTTCGCATGGTTTAGTAAGCGCCATAAACGATGTGTTGAAGTAATCACACTTCACCATCTCAACCTCCTTATCAGTTGCCGTGCGGTCATACTCCGTGCGATAATCCGCCTCAACTTTATAATCTATAGCACCGACAGCTTGCTCCGTGTGAAGCTCGCGAGGATTTCCTGCAGCATCCGTACGGTTGAAGTCATAGATACGATATGTGATGTTAGATGTTTGTTGAATCTCCGCGATAAAACATCCTGCGCCGATTGAGTGAATACGACCTGCTGGCAAGAAGAAAAGATCACCTTGAGACACCTCATACTCCTGCAAAATATCTGTTACTGTATCGTTCTCAACACTCGCAACATACTCTTCGGGAGTCACCTCGCGCGAGAATCCCGAGCGTAATTTTGCACCCTCGTCAGCTTCTGCAACATACCACATCTCGGTTTTACCCTTCGAATTATGACGTTTTGCTGCCAACTCATCATCTGGGTGAACTTGAATCGAGAGAGGTTGTTTTGCATCTATAAATTTGATAAGGAGTGGAAACTCATTACCAAAGCGCGCGTAGTTTGCCTTACCGATAAGCTCCTCGCCACACTCTGCGAGCAACTCCGTGATTGACTTTCCTGCCAACTCTCCATCAGCTACAATTGATTCTGAACCCTTAACACCCGAAAGTTCCCAGCTCTCGCCAACATTTTTTTGATCTACATCTAGCCCTTTATAGGGAATAATCTTATCGCCTCCCCAAATCAAAGAGCAGAGGATAGGGCGAAATTTAAGTGGATACAACATAGTTATTCTATTTTAATTCTTTTGTTTAAATTCGCATTATATGTCATTGCGGACTCGATCCGCAATCTCATTCACAAATTAGATACTCTCTAATAAATATTGATGAGATTGCGGGTCAAGCCCGCAATGACAGCAGGTTTAAGCTCATGTAAAACTTACTTATTTAATTACTCCTCCTTAGTTTTGATAAGGAATGAACAAGCCAAAAGGTAAGCAACACAAACACCAAGAACCATAAGTGAACCTGTTTGGTTACCAACAGCATCTGTAGCGATACCCATAAGTGGTGGCACGATAGCACCTCCACAAACACCTGTAATCATAAGACCAGAGATCTCGTTTGCCTTATCTGGACGAGCCTTCATTGCGAGTGAGAATAACACCGCAAAGATACTAGATGCCAAGAAACCGATAGCTCCAACAAACACCAAGTTCATAACTTGACCTTGAGCGAAGAACAACACTGCAAGAGCAACCGCTGCACCCAACATATTTACACGAAGGTATGGTTTGTCGCCCATCTTAATAAGCAAGATAGCACCAACAAAAGCACCAGCTGTACGACAGAAGAAGTAAACCGAAGAACCCAAAGATGCAGCAGACAAATCAAGACCACCACGTGCAGACTCCATCAACAACTTAGGGGTAACGGTGTTCATACCAACATCCAAACCTACAACTGCCATGATACCAAGTACACAAAGCAAGATGTTCTTGTCTGAAAGCAAAGAGAAAGTTCCACCTATAGTAGAAGCACCCTCGCTAGGCTCCTCCTCGATTGGAGTGATAGCCAACCATAGAGTCGAAAGAAGTGTGATCGCAGCAAAAACTGGGAACAAGAACTTCCAGCCACCCATGTAGTTAACCGCTGCAAGTGCGATAAATGGACCTACCAACGACGAGATAGCCTTAACAACTTGACCAGCTGTAAGCGATGAAGTCAAAGAGTCACCCTTAACAACATTTGTAAGGAGTGGGTTCAAAGATACTTGCAACAATGTATTACCAATTCCAAGAAGTGCGAATGCCAACATTGCGCTCTCGAAAGTATATACAAAGAATGGGATCAACATACCAACGAATGTGATAACGTTACTAAGTTGAACAGTCTTTTTACGACCAATTTTGTTCATAAGCAAAGCTGTAGGTACAGACAATAGCAAGAACCACAAGAATACAGCCGATGGGATAAATCCCGCGAGGGTTTCGCTAAGACCGAAATCCTGCTTTACATAACTTGTGGCGATTCCTACAACATCGCAGAAACCCATCACAAAGAATCCGAATAATACGGGTAAGATCTTTTTCATAGTTTTTTTAAGGTATAGTTTTAAATTGTTTACTTTTTTATTGTGCAACCCTTATTGCGCAACTCTTATTGTGCAGCCTTTGCAGCAGTCTCTTTGTCGATTTGCGAAAGAGCATAGTTGTATGCTCCAAGCGAAATAGCCTTCGAAGCTCCAATAGTCGAAATCGCAACACCAATGCGCTTCTCCTCGTCGTAGTTTACATACTTATCTGTACCATAAACCTTGATTGGGTGACTCTTGCCCTTTGCAAATGCGCGGAACTCCACTTCGTCATCGAGGTTATAGACTGTAGGTTGAACACGACGAACCTCCTCTCCACCAACAGTGTAGATTGTGCTACGCATCTCCTCCAAAAGAGCTGGCATGATATAATCCTTAGCAGCGGTGATTCCACCACCGATAACTACGATACCATCCAACAACGATACAGCTGTTGCCATAGCGTCACCTGCTGTTTGACCCATTCTCTCGAATGACTTCTTAGCTGCCGCTTGATCTCCTTCGCGAGTACCCTCTGCAATATCAAAAATATCCTTTGGCTCCAACTCCGAATAATCACCCGACAAATCAGCATATACTCTCTTCACCGCACGTACTGCAACACCCTCTTCGCACAAAAGGTTAGAATCGAATTTATTGCGCAAACAGAAAGTCTCGATACAAGAGTTATCGCCCAAGTGAAGTACACTATCATATACGTGACCCACACCGAAACCTGTTCCGAATGTGTAACCAATAAGCGACTTGAACTTCTTCACACAACCCATAGCCTCAACCTTCTTGTTGATCTCAACCAACTTTCCAGCCAACGCCTCGCCATAAGCGAAAAGATCACCATCATTATTAATATATACAGGCACTCCAAATTTAGACTCCAAGAATGGACCTAAAGCCACACCATCTCTAAAAGATGGGAAGTTTGGAAGGTAACCACCAATGATTCCATTTGCATAATCTGCAGGACCAGGGAATGCGAAACTAATAGCCACAGGCTTAGTCTCGATCTTTGCGATTACCATCTCGAAACCCTTAACGAGTTGACCCAAACACTCATCCAAATTCTCAGAAAGTGAAGGCAAAGTGATTGGTTCGATGATGTAGTCGTTAGCTTGCATCGCTCCAAATACGAAGTTTGTACCACCCGCATCTAGGGTGATTACGGTTCTGTTATCGTGTTGATACATAATGTAATTTAGTTTATTAAGTTGTTAGTTTTATTGTTGTGGTTAGTTTGCTGCCTCCTTAACATATAGACGAGGGATTACAGCCTCGGTCATCTTGCGGAGCTCGTCGTATGATTTATCCATCTTCACATCGACCTTAAGTTGATCTAACTTAGACTTAAGATCCTTCACCAACTCAGCATTTGCAGGGTCAGCATAGATATTCTTCATCTCGTTTGGATCTGTCTCTAGGTCATACAACTCCCATTCATCCATATCGTAATAGAAGTGGATAAGTTTGTAGCGATCCGTGCGGATACCATAGTGTGGTTGAACATTGTGCCAGAATGGATATTCGTAGTAGTGGTAGTAGATGCTCTCGCGGAAGTCTCCCTCTTGAGTACCATCAACAACAGAGCGGAAGCTCTTACCTTGAACATCTTCTGGGATCTCGACACCTGCATAATCCAACAATGTTGGCGCATAGTCGATATTAAGAAGCAAATCCTTGCTAACTTGACCAGCTTTGATACCCTTAGGGAATCGCATTACACATGGCATGTGGAGAGTCTCCTCATACATGAATCTCTTATCCATCCATCCACCATGCTCGCCAAGGAAGAAACCTTGATCTGAAGTGTAGATTACGATTGTATTGTCGGCAATACCCTCAGCCTCCAAATAATCTAGTACAGAACCAATCGCATCGTCAACATGCTTCACACAACGCAAATAATCCTTCACATAAGTTTGGAACTTCCACATCTTGCGCTCCTCAGCCGACATCTTTGGATCTGGAGTCCAATCCTCGCCCTTGTTGTTTCCATATTGCTCCCATGCCTCAGCCTCCTCTGGAGAGAGTCCTGCGGGTGTTGGGATCTTCATATCTTTACGAGTCATGTTTCCATCAATAAGGTTCCATGATTGTGATGCAGCGATACGACCCTCATAAGTATCAACCCATGTCGCTGGGATAGGTAGATCCACATCCTTCAAGTAATCTTGATACTTCTCGCTAGGATCGCAAGGGCGGTGAGGCGCTTTGAATTGATACATCATCATAAATGGCTTGCTCTTGTCGCGATTTGCGAGCCAATCCAAACCATCTTGTTCGATAACGTCGGTTGAATAACGTCCTGTCTCTGTTACATATGTACCATCTGAGAGCTCAAATACAGGATCGAAATATGATCCTTGACCCTCCTTATTGAACAACACCTTATAGAAATCGAAACCTACTGGCGACGAACCCAAGTGCCACTTTCCGATCATAGCGGTTTGGTATCCTGCATCTTGCAACAACATTGGGAATGTAGTTTGGTCGGGGTTAAAATCTCCACCATCCTCGTTCTTATAGAAACCATTGATATGGCTATATTTACCAGTTACAATACATGCGCGCGAAGGTCCACTGATAGAGTTTGTAACCATGAAGTTATCGAACCTCACACCTTCATTGGCAATACGGTCGATATTAGGCGTTGGAGCTACTGTCGAAAGGTAGCCATTATAGGCACTAATAGCCGATAATGCGTGGTCATCCGTCATAATAAATAGGATGTTAGGACGCTCATCGACCTTTGCTTGTTGCGAGCAACTTACCGCTGCCGAGCATAGAGCTAGAGAGGGGAGTAGGTAGTTTATTTTCATAGGTTTATAGTTGTTTAATATCTTTGTCTCGATAAAAAATGCCATGCTGGTTAATACACAAGCACTATTAATCATAAACAAAGTTACATATTTTTTTTTGAAAAGGCAATTTTGAATAGCTCTTTTTTCCAAAAAAAAAGGGTTTTAGAGATATTTAACACCTCTAAAACCCATAAATTGAAGTTCTATAAACAAATGGCTACTTATGCAATAGCCGCGTCGATAGCTGCACAAATACGATCAAAAACCTCATCCATACTACCCAAACCATTTACCGCAGCATACTTACCTTGCTTCTCGTAGTAATCCGCCACAACAGCTGTTTGTTGGTTATAAACAGATATTCGGTTGCGGATAACATCCTCCGAAGCATCATCCGCACGACCTGAATCCTTACCACGAAGTAGGATACGAGTAACGAGCTCCTCCTCGGGAACCTCCATATAGATCATAACATCTACCGTGTCATCGTTAGCAGTAAGCATAACATCGAAAGCCTCAGCTTGAGCTGTGGTGCGTGGGAAGCCATCAAAGATATTACCTTTATCCTCTTTGTGCTCAGCGATATAATTCTCGATCATTCCGATCACGATTGCATCTGGTGCCAAACGTCCAGTCGATGTGTAAGCAGACATCTCTTTGCCAAGCTCCGTACCGCGCGAGATCTCGCCACGGATTACATCGCCTGTAGATACGTGATTTACACCATATTTCTCTTTGAGTCGAGCTGCTTGTGTGCCCTTACCACATCCTGGAGCACCGAAAAGTACAATATTCAACATTACAATTAATTTTTTATCGTTAAATTTTTAAAAGTTTGTCACAAAAATACTCTTTTTTTTGTAAACTCCTTAAACTTTGGGTATTTTTGTGCGAGAATTTAAGAATCTGTTTAAATAAGCATAATGACAAAGCAACGAACCGAAATATCGAAACTTGGCGAATTTGGACTCATAGAGCGACTAATGAAGCCTTTCGCAACAACCCAATCTACAACGATTTTTGCTCATGGCGATGATGCCGCTGTGATCTCAATATCGAACGATGAGGCGATGTTAACTTCGACTGATACGCTACTCGAAGGGGTAGATTTCGACCTTACATATTTTCCGCTCAAACATCTAGGTTACAAAGCGGTGGTTGTTGCCATAAACGATATTTTGGCGATGAATGCTCTGCCCGAGCAAATCATGATTTCGCTGGGTGTATCATCCAAAATGGCGGTTGAGTCGTTGGAGGATTTGTATGAGGGTATTCACAAAGCGTGCGAAGATTTCGAGGTCGATTTGGTGGGTGGCGACACTCGCGCCTCGATGACAGGGTTGGTTATTGGAGTGACCGCTATAGGGCGTGCTCCAAAATCAAAGGTGGCATATAGAGGTGGTGCGCAACCAAATGATTTGATCTGCATCACAGGAAATTTGGGCGCTGCATATATGGGTCTACACCTCTTGGAGCGCGAAAAGAGGGTCTTGGCAGGTGTCGAAAATCCGCAACCTCAATTCGAGGGGTACGAATATTTGTTGCAAAGTTATCTTAAACCACATGCGCGCAGAAGTGTGGTGGAGTCGATGGCAGAGGAGGGAGTTTCGCCAACTTCGATGATCGACCTTAGTGATGGATTGGCGAGCGACCTGCTTCATATATGCAAGAGCTCTTCGTGCGGAGCGCGAATATATTTGGAGCGTATTCCTATCGCGAAGCAGACATCGACTCTCGCCGCCGAGATGAATATCGACCCAGTGGTTGCGGCACTCAACGGGGGAGAAGATCACGAGCTACTCTTTACAATCCCCCTTTCGGCACAAGAGAGCGTCGCTAAATTAGGGTGCATAGATATTATCGGACATATCACCGAGCGCTCCAAAGGTGCGATGTTGGTGACTCCCGATGGATCAGATATTCAGATTAAATCACAAGCACACCCCGAAGGATTACAATAGATGGCAAAACGACCCAATAAAGATTATGTGGCAACGAATCAAAACTTTTTGAAAGAGCTCGCCACACAAGAGGATATACACACGCTAGATGGAGGTGTATTATATAAAGTATTACACAAAAGTGATGACACAAAACACCCTACGCTCCAAAATGTAGTGTCGGTTCACTATGAAGGGCGACTTATAAGCGGACGCATATTTGACTCCACACGCAAAAACAGCTACCCCGAAACTTTCCGACTTCGCGAGGTTATCGAGGGGTGGCAAATCGCTTTGCAGCAGATGAGCGTTGGCGATAAATGGGAAGTTTACATCCCATCCGACATGGGATATGGCGACCGAACAATTGACAATATTCCAGGTGGCTCAACTTTGATCTTCGAAATTGAACTGCTTTGCGTAAATTAAAGCAAGCTATATTTTACATTAAACACCGCTGTGTACTTGAACTTGATTCAAGATAACAGCGGTGTTTTGTTGTGTATGTATATATGGCTTTTACGCCACCTTGCAACGCGTGCTCCTTATGTTATGCTTTTTGAAGTGCCTCCCAAAGCATATCTTTGAGCTGAACGATATTATATCCTACGATTGATGAGATAAATATCGTTGGAAGTGTTGTTGGCAACTCCGCACGCATCTCCTCCATTAGCTCCTCATCCAACATATCACATTTTGTGATTGCTAGAATCGAATGTTTGTCCAAAAGTTCAGGGTTATATTGCGTCAATTCGCCCAATAGAATTTGATACTCCTTAGCGATGTCATCGCTGTCGGCAGGGATCATAAATAACAATATAGAATTACGCTCAATGTGGCGCAAAAATCTAGTTCCTAAACCTTTACCCTCGCTTGCTCCCTCGATGATTCCAGGAATATCTGCCATCACAAAAGAGTGCATATCACGACACTCTACGATTCCGAGATTAGGTTCTAGAGTTGTAAATGCGTAGTTTGCGATTTTGGGGCGTGCAGCCGACACAACAGACAAAAGAGTACTCTTTCCTGCATTTGGAAAACCTACCAAACCGACATCTGCCAACACCTTAAGCTCCAACACGAAAGAGCCCTCTAACCCCTCTTCGCCTGGTTGCGAATATCGAGGAACTTGATTTGTTGCAGTCTTGAAGTGCCAGTTACCCAATCCTCCACGACCTCCAGGCAAAAGAACCAGCTCATCGCCATGGTTCGTAACTTCGCCCACAACCTCTCCTGTCTCTGCATCCTTCGCTACAGTTCCAAGGGGTACGGGTATAATAATATCCTTAGCATCCTTGCCCGACGAGCGAGCACCCGAACCACTCTCTCCATTTTCGGCGAATTGGTGGCGCTGGAATTTAAGGTGGATAAGAGTCCAATATTGCTTATCACCCTTAAGGATAATGCTACCACCCTTGCCACCATCACCACCATCGGGACCTCCGAAGGCTACAAACTTCTCACGTCTAAAGTGAGTTGATCCTGGGCCTCCGTGACCCGAGCGCGCAAATATCTTTACGTAATCTACAAAATTAGATCCTGCCATATTTTTTACTTATTTTGCTCTTTAACTTGTTTTAGGCGACAAAGATAGGCATAATAACTCGTATTGCCAAACCAAACTGGAGTATCGTCAAAAAATGATAAAATGTTACATCATATATTGCAAAAGCAAATATGTTTACATACTTTTGTGATAGTTATTAAATAAGATTAAAAAATAATATTATGTTTTGTAAAAATTGCGGAAAAGAGATTAACAACAATGCTGTGATCTGCGTTCATTGCGGTTGTTCGGTGGGCAATGCACCACATGGCACATCGGTAAATATAGCAAATGCGAGCCCTTATAGTAAGATAACAGCTCTATTGTTGTGCTTTTTTCTAGGAGGATTTGGTATTCATAGTTTTTATGTCGGCAAGACTACTACAGGTATTCTTCAACTACTAACATTGGGAGGGTGTGGTGTTTGGACTCTTGTCGATTTTATTATGATTGTCACAGGTGGATTCTCCGATGCACAAGGTCGCAAACTTATTGTGTAGGGTCGAAAAACTTATATTTAGCAATCGGTGGATAAGGATCATATTTTGGATTTTTGCCCCATTATTAATATATACTATACCTCCACGCCTATTTTATGAGGGAGATAGCTTATGTTTATTTACCAGGTTTTTTGGTGTTCATTGTTATGGTTGCGGTATCACCCGTGCGATTTTTGCGATGTTACACCTAGATTTTCATCTGGCATGGGAATATCATCGTTGCGTAGTTGTTGTTGTACCTATTCTTATATTTCTTTGGGTTAGAGAGATTTATCGATTGTTTATAGGTTTTAGAGATGATAATATTTCGAGAAATTGAATTAAAATGATATTATTCGCCAATTTATAGTCTCAATAATTTGCATAGACGGATTATTATGCTTATCTTTGCACCGCTAAACTACCAAAGTAGGATAGCGGTAAGGCCCGTTCGTCTATCGGTTAGGACATAAGATTTTCATTCTTAAAAGACGAGTTCGACTCTCGTACGGGCTACACGGGTGATAAACTTTAGGAGAGGGGAGGTGACTAAAGGTTTATAAAGTCTCTTTTTGACAAAAGTAACCGTCACAAAACAACCCCATCCGACACTAACCACGGTTAGTTTTTTTTGATTTTAGGGCGAGGCTCCGAATGTAAATGTCCTCACAAAAAAGAAGATTTGTAAAATAAAAAAGATAAAAAAATGGCAAACCATAAGTCATCAAAGAAAAGAATTCGCCAAACAGCGACTAAGCGTGCACACAACCGTCTTTTTCACAAGACAACACGTAACGCAGTAAAGGCATTGCGTAGCACTTCAGAGAAAAGCGCAGCAGAGATCTTGCTTCCTAAAGTAGCATCTATGTTGGATAAGTTGGCTAAGCACAACATCATCCACAAGAACAAGGCTGGAAACTTGAAGAGCGCTATGCAACTTCATGTTAACGCACTATAGTCTATAGGTTGAGGAGTATCTAGGTTAAGGGATTTGTAAAAGCCACTTTGCAAATAGCGAGGACGCGAAAATAAATCCACATCGGTAACCTAATATAAAAAGGGATAAAACGAGATAAATCTTGTTTTGTTCCTTTTTTTATATCTCAGAGGGTGATATGCTTACTAAACTTAAATAATAGTAACAGAAAAATTATTACCTTTGATGCCATCACAAAGATAAACTAACCATGGCAAAGAAAACAATAAAATATGAAGAGGCGATAGCTCAAATAGATGAGATCTTGAAGAGAATCCGAACAAACGAGATCTCTGTTGACGAACTCTCATCGGAGGTAAAACGCGCCACAGAACTCATCACGATTTGTCGCGAGAGGCTACACAAAGCCGAAGCAGAGGTGAAAAGTATAATCGAAAAGTAATCGACCATCATGCGAAAAATTATCGGCTGGATCCTTAATCACATCCCACGCCCACTGATGCAGAGGGTTGCGAGCTGGGCAGTCCCCATGATGGGGCTATTATACGTAGGTAGGGGTAAGGAGTGCCCAATTTGTGGTGCGCGTCGTCGCAAATTTCTCCCCTACGGATATGTCACACAACGTCAAAATGCACTGTGCCCAAATTGTCTTTCGCTCGAAAGACATAGATTGTTGTGGTTATATCTTCGAAATGAAACTACACTCTTCGAAGAGCTCCCAACACTTTTGCACATAGCACCCGAAATTACATATATAAAGAGATTTAAACGCTCATACACCTCATCACCAGCCAAATATATCACCGCCGATTTGGAGAGCCCCCTAGCGACAATGCACTTCGATGTGCAAGAGATACCTCTTGCCGATAATTTTTGCGAGGTCATAATCTGCAACCATATAATGGAGCATATTCCCGACGACCGCAAGGCGATGCGCGAGCTACACAGAATCATGAAACGTGGCGGTTGGGGTGTAATACTCTCGCCAATAGATTATTCTCGTGCCGAGACTTTTGAGGATGATTCAATCACCGATCCTAAATTGCGCACCGAGATTTTTGGTCAATATGACCATCGCCGAATATATGGACTCGATTATGCCGAACGACTCAGAGAGTGCGGATTCGAGGTGGAAGAGGTCGACTATTTCGGCACTCTAACTCCAGAGCAACGAGAGCTGTATGCTCTGACAAACGAAATTATTTACATCGTTAGAAAATCATAATGAAGAGATTATCAACCTTAATACTCATATTTGTAGCAAACTTTTGTTTTGCACAATATGAGCCCAAAGTCGCAGGAGAGTTCGTGCAACACACATACTATTGCCTCGACTACAACGAACAACACGAACAGGCGAACTGGGTATATTACTCCCTAAAACCCGAAAATATCACAGGCGAGGCGGAGCGCTCCAACACATTTCGCATAGATCCCAAGGTCTCGACCAAATCGGCATCTACATCGGACTACACCAAAAGCGGATATGACCGCGGACACCTATGTCCTGCTGCCGATATGTCGCACAACGAAGAGGCTATGCGCGAAAGTTTCTATATGTCGAATATGTCACCCCAAGCTCCATCGCTAAATCGTGGACGTTGGAAAAATCTAGAGGAGTTAGTTCGCGTATGGTGCAAAGATAACGGCGAGCTACATATCACCGTCGGCGCAATTCTCAAAGATGGACTTCCACAAATTGGAGCCAATGGAGTATCGGTGCCCGAGAGTTACTACAAGGTGATATATTCGGTTAGCGATGGAGAGATGATCGGATTTATAATGCCCAACCAAAAGCTCGACGGCGAGGTTGCAAGCTATGCCACAACTATCGACGAAGTAGAGAGTCTTATCGGTATAGATCTATTCCCACAACTCGACCAAACAAAAGAGGCAACTATCAATCTTTCGAAATGGAAATTTTAAATCTACCTTATGAATTGATATATTCAATGATTTTGTTGAATATATCAATTCATTTTTTTTACACCTGTTCTAATCCTCTTATTTTCATACGTAAATTAAATCATTATAAATAGCTATATTTCAGCTATTTTGTTAATATTCTTTGTGTTTTGACAAATTAAGAGTTAGCCCTTGTCTTGTGAACAATTGCACAGATGGT
>JBCQUZ010000168.1:0-3378 GCA_047173645.1 Rikenellaceae bacterium | reverse complement strand
CATTTGGCAGGTTATAACAGAGTTCGTTATGTGGATGTTGCTGAGGAGTTAGTGTCCGTTCTTTGCTTAATGGAAGAAGCTACATCAAAGCAAGATCGAGAGTATTTCTACATAGATGATAGTGGAATAAAAGAGTGTGTGATAAAAGTGACAGAAGATGAGGTGCTAATAAAGCAACTGTATCTTAACAAATATCTAATACTCAAAGAAATGCATTTGTGCACTTATTTTTATTTTGATGCGGAAATAGGATTTGGGAACCCTGCCATAGCAGATATTAGCCCTACTCAAGGTGGAGATGCTGGAATTGACAATAAAACTCCTACATATATACATAATAATTTAATTAGACCTGAGTTTGTGAATCGATTATATCAGAGTTGGCAACAAGGGAAATCTGTTCTAAAATATACTGAATTGTCAGAGATTGACGAACAGTCATATATAGAGTTTATTATTGGCTTAGATAAGCGTACTGGAGAACCTATAAAAAGATCTTGTCGATGCGATGAATCTGAGTATTACGAAATGGTTTATTTTGATAAATCCGTTATGGATAAATATTATACGAATGGGGATTGTAAAGTGTCGGCAACAAAATTGAGTACTGAATTTTTCTCAATGCGTATAGATTGTGATAATTGGGATTTTATTGGAGTCTACCTAAAAGATCTGTGCAATTTGCCGATTAAAGAGCTTAAGCACTGGCAAGCACATAATATTGCACCAAACGAAAAAACGAAACAGAGTAGATCTTTCGATCTAACTATGAACGAAGGCTGTTGGAATGCGCCTATTGAGCAGGAGGATTTATTATTTAGGGATAGGTTGAGTGAGTTTAATCGGAAGTGGTTAAGTAAATTTGGGTGGTGCTTATTTAAACCCTTACATTCGAGCCAAGAAAGCAATATGTCATGTTTGTGTATACCGCATGATTGTAGTAAAGTTCAGTTTAATATGCAAATTGAATCATTAGCGTTAATATTGGTTGATAGCATAAATGTAGATAAATTAAAGGAAGGGAATGACATAAATGAAGATGGGGGTATAAATATATTAAACTGCTATTTGGTTAAATCACACATTCCAGCCGATAGAATAATTGATTTCTTAAGGTGTTTGCAAACCTTAAGAAGTAAGGCAACATCAACGCATAGATATAGTGAGACAAAACAATTATCAAAATCATTGGCGTATTTCTCAATTACACCAGACTTTAGCAATATGCGAGATGGTATACGGCAGGTATTTGCGCTGGCTATTATAATGTTAGATAATTTAGAGTCAAATCTAATATAGCAAGAGATCCAACCACAAAGGGAACTGTGATACGTTCCCAAAGTGGTTGGATTTTTCGTGCACTACTTCTCTTTCAGCTTGTTAGCCTCACGGCTCAGGCGCTCCGATTCGAGTAGTTGGAGGCGAGCTTGTTCGTCGGCGATGGCTTTTTTGCGCACGGCCTCTTCGAAGGTGGCTACATCTTTGTAGATCTCTCGGATCTTGGTGGGGTTGCGGTTGTAGTCGAAGATGTCTTCGAGTTCGGCAATCCTTTTGGGGCTTGCTTCGCCCTTCATTTTGATGTAGCGGTATTTGATGCTATTCTCTTGGAGGTGCGATACTTGCGATTTTAGTGCTTCCGCTTGGTAGAGGACGCAGCCGCATATTAGTGTCATTGCAATCGCCCACGTTAGCGTTGCGTAGTGCCCAATTTTAAAGTTGGCTACCTTGATGTCAATCTTTTCGCTTGCTACCTTTAGAGCCTCGACACCTTGCGCAATCTCATGGCTGTCGTTACCTCTCAAGTTGCTAATTGAGGTGCATAGGTTGCTTACCTCTTTCAGATTTTTGCCGTGACTTTCAAGCGTGGCTTGGAAAGCCTTTATTATTTTACTGAGATTGTCGAATAAAGCTTTCACCTCATCATCGTCCAATGCTGAACTCTTGATATTTGCGATCATAGTATTGATTCCAACAATCTCTTCGGGAGTCACTGTCTGCTTCTGCTCCAATTTTATAATTGCCTCCTTAACGGCTTTTAACGCTGCCATCTCTTCGTCGTGAAGGTCTCGTAATAGATTCTCATTCATAATTTTAAAATCTCATTTTAAAGTGTTCTTCTTTCCGCTTTTTCTTCTTTTCGGGGGCTGCTGCGGCTGCGACCTCCTCCGAGTCATTGCTTGGGTCGAGTAGCCCTAATAGGCACTCGATTAACCCCTCGCTCTGTTCCTGCTCTTGTGGTTCTTCTGGCGCAGGTTGCTATTTTTGCACATACTCAGGCTCTGCCTCTTGCAGCTCGGCTCGTTGATTCTGCTTTAGCGCATAATCAATCTTCGAGAAGCTGAATTGGCGGTCGACTTTCGAGCCGTTAAAGGTGATGTTATCAGCGGTGAATCTCACGCCCTCAATCTGCGATGTCGAGCCTTTGGTCTTGAATCCAGTTGCAATCCCTTCACGATGCAACCGTGTATCAAGCTCCGCCCACGACTTCGACAGCGGTATATTTCGCACGAGTGAATCGTAGATTTTGTACTTTGTAGCATCATTGCCATTCAGCCGATGTCGCTTCACTCGCTCTTTGCCCGATGCCACGTAAAGTCCGTACTTCTCGGTAAGCTCTCGGCAAATATTGGTCGAGCGCACTCGGTCGTTAGCATCGGAGATTGTCTGCCCATTCAGATCCACACGGTTGAAAATTATGTGACAGTGGGGATGTATCTTGTCGTGATGACGACCGACGATATACTGCGTGTCGAGAATCCCCATCTTCATCATATACTCACGTGCGATCTTCGCCATTAAGTAGTGAAAAACAATTATTGCCATATTTTTAAAAGCACTCTTGGAGTGATATTTTTCACTATTAAATCTCAATGTAGAACCACTATATTTTCAATTCAATAGCAAAAAATCTCATCTCCAATAGCACTCTTAAAAACACACCAATAATTATTTTCCACTACTTAGTGTATCATCGAGCCTCTTGTAATCCTGCGCTGAGAAGTTGAGTGAAATATGACCGACTGGCTTCGCAACCCTCGGATTTAGCTCCGCCTGCATCTTGAAACTTTGGATCACAGCCTCCAAATCCCGCACCTGCACTCCATTCGAGTCGATCATATTTGCACTCTTTCTCTCATCCATCACATACTTCACTGCACCACTAAAAGAGCTACCTTTCGTGATCTTCGCCATCATCTACGAAGTTGCGTGAGTAGGTTGTTGATACGATCTGCCAAACGCAAACACTCTTGATGCACGAGGGTGTATCCTGCGGCGTTTGCCTTGCGAGCGAGCTGATTTAGGTTGTTGTCCATTCCGCAAAGGGAACGTATCAAGCCTAATACTTCGGGGGTGATACGAGGTTCGACCTTACCGTTG